>CALVUV010000006.1 GCA_944363685.1 uncultured Bacilli bacterium | reverse complement strand
ATTTATCTTATAAATTATACGAAGAGCTATTTCTCTTACTTCATTTCTTGTTTTCAAAAGTATCACTCGCTTTCTTACTTTATTTTATCAAAAAATGTCACATATGAAAAGAACAAATATCAAAAAACATTTGTTCTATTAAAAAATGTATCTTGTTCGATTGATTATTTATATCATATGTGTTAGTATATCTGTTAGGAATACTTAGTAATGGGTGTTTGCTTCTTTCTAGCAACTGTTTTAGGGGGTTAGAAAGGAGTCTTATTTATGAGTAAAAAAGATTTTCTGGTAGTAATACTATTGATTATCATTATACTTTTAATACTATATAAATAGCACCCTTAACATCAATTGTGTAAGGGTGTTTCCCAAATTTATTGAGGCAAATACCCATCTACCAAACTAGGTATTCCTCTTTTTTTATAATATGTAAAATTTCTTTACATATACATCTTATCATAAATATTACTTTCTAGCAAGGGATAGACAAGATTAATTAAAGTAATGTATATTAATTACAGGAGGATAAATATGGAAGTTAAAGATATTAAGAAAATAGTTTTACATCTTCATCTAGATGGTTCCCTTGATTTAGATCTTGCTAAAAAATATGCTAAAGAAGAGGGTTATAATTTAACAGATGAAGAAATAGTTAAAGAATTACAAGTAGATAAAGATTGTCATAATTTAAATGACTATTTAGAAAAGTTTGCTCTTCCCTCTTCTTTATTACAAACTAAAGAAAGATTAGAAGAAACTACTTATACTTTATTTAAAAAGTTATCTATGGAAAATGTTATCTATGCAGAAATAAGATTCGCTCCTATTAAACATATTGAAAAAGATCTTAGTTTAGATGAAGTAATATCTAGTGTTATTAAAGGAATGGAGAAAGCTAAAAATGAATTAAATATTTATGGAGGAATTATTCTTTGTTGTATGAGAGATAGTAGTAAAGAAGAAAATTTAGAGATAGTAAAATATGCTAAGAAACATTTAAATAAAGGTGTTGTTGCAATAGACTTAGCAGGTGCAGAAGGTTTATATGAAACAAAAAATTTTAAATATATATTTGATTTATGTAGAAAAGAAAATATACCATATACAATACACGCTGGAGAAGCAGATGGTAAAGGAAGTATAAATAGTGCTTTAGACTTTAAAACTAAAAGATTAGGTCATGGAATAAGATGTATAGAAGATAAAGATACTATGGAAAGAATAATTAATGATAGAATTCTTTTAGAAATATGTCCTACTAGTAACTTTCAAACAGAAGCGATTAAAGGAAAACATCCATTAGAATATTTATATAATAATAATATTTTAATATCTATAAATACTGATAATGATACAGTTTCTAATATAAATATTAATGATGAGTATAGTAATGTTTTAAATACTACTAATTTAACTATTAAAGATTTAGTAAAATGTAATTATAATTCTATTCCCTATTTATTTACAACAGATGATATTAAAAATAAATTAAAAGAAATAATAGAAAAAGAAAACTTCATTTAATGTGAAGTTTTCATTAGTTTTAGAAACTTTATATTTTTAATAGGTCTATAAAGAAGAAATAGAAAGGTAGTCATAATAACACTAGTAAATAAAAGAAAATTAATTGTTATAACATTACTATATAAAACTAAATTTAGAATTGAAAGAATTAAGAATGAAATTACTAAAATAAAATATTTAATTCTAAATGATTTATTTTTCTTATACATATCTTTTAATTCATTAATAGATAGTTTTCTACCCTTTTCTTTAAATATATCTTTAATAGTAGAGTTTGCAATTAAAGTTATAATACTACCAAAGATAATACCAACTAGTATAATAAATAGATATGAATATGGTAAATAATAACTAAGACTTGCTAAAGCAAGATAGAAAATAAAACCTATAATAATACCTATTACTCCTACCATATTGCATTTATTTTTATTATTATCACTAATATATACTAACTTATCAGTAAAGTTATAATAGTAATTTAAATTCTTTTTACTATCTTTATAGATTAAAACATAACTCATCAATTATCATCCCTTTTATTCTTTATATCAAATAATTTTATATATTGTCTATTATTTTCATTGTTCTTTTTATTTGTTTTTATACGTTCTATTTTAAATTTTAAACCTAAAAAATTATTTAATAAAGCATATTGTTTCTTTATTTCCTCATCAAAAATAATATCACAAACAACAAATTTTTCAAATTCTTTAAAGGCATCAATATCTTCAAAACTAGCATTTTTAGTGATGGCTCCATTAATATTTTTTTTAACCATGCCAAATGTGTTATCTATTATTAGAGTGTGATAAGCATCGGGAACAACTCTATATTCTTCGTAGTGATTATTTACTAGATTGTTAGTTAAATCAAAATAATTAGTATTATCAGTAAGTTTAATTGGTCCTATTATATCATAATTATTTATATCATAATACCATTCTCCACCTTTAGCTAATAATATATCTGTATTTTTAAAATGAAACTGATAACTCTGTAAAATATGATATTTATCTCTTATGGTATAATAAAAATAGGAAGCAATAAAATTTGTTTCATTTTCAATTTTAAAACTATAATGTTCTGTTTCATTTATATTTATTTTACTGATATGAACTGTATTATCATCAATCACATCAATATAATGTTTATTACCATTAGAATCTTTTTCTATATTAATGCAATCTGCACTTATAGAATAAGTTGAATTATTAAATGGAGCTATATAATAACCTATAAGTTCATTTGCTATTTCATTTTCTCCTATAATAGGAAAACTATCTTTTAATATTTGTACTAAATCATATTTCATTTTAATCACCTATCTTTTTTATTTTAACATTTTTAATTAAATAGTTGCCAGCAGGTTTATCAATAGGAATAAAAGAAGTATCAATAGGTAAAACAGGCATCTGCTCTCCCATTGATTTAAAAATTTGTTCATATTTATTAAAAACAACTTCATCACAGAAAAATGGTATATAAGTAGGAGCTATTGAACATTTAATTCTGGATTTATTAAGTCTATAATTATTATCAATAAATATTATTTTTGCTATAGCGTCCTCTATTACTTTAGAGTAATCAATTTCTAATTTACTAACATAATTTGGCAATATACATTTTTGTTCTCTTATGTTATCTTCTATTTCTTTAAAATTCTTATAGAAATCTATACTAGTAACTTGAAATAACTTTTCATTTTCATTAATAACCATATTATCATAAATCCATATTCCTGTTTTTTCATCACTAATTTTATATAAAATATTAGTATTAACTATTTTTTTAGAACTAGCAAAGAAAATAGTGTAATCTTTAGTTATAACTTTTTCTAATGAAGAAATGATAATTCCTTTTTCTTGATCATTTTGAGGAATAATATTTTTCACGAGAGTAAATTGTTCACCATTATATTCTTTTTTGCTCTTTTAAGCGATATTCCAATTACTTTTTCATTATCTTTTATAGTCATAATTCTATAGCATTCATCTGTCTCATCTTTATTCAGAATAATTTCTTTAGCTTCAAGATTAAATGATGCAATAGCACTCTCTAATTCACCTAATTCATTAACTAGTATATCAAATACATCATTTCTATTACTAAATTCAGAATAAATTTTCTTTAAAGCCAATAAATAATCAAATCTCATAATTAGTTTACATCTTCCTTTATTTTTGTTTTCTCTTTTTCATTAACTTTATAATCATCAATTCTTTTCTCTGTACCATCAAAACTTGTTTCTAATGATAAAATCATCTTCATTTCTTTTACATATTTTTCCATTTCACTATAAATATCTCGTTTACATTTTAAATGATCAAAATAGAATATATCTTCATTATGATATTCTAAATTTTCTAAATAATTATTATGAATAGTACCAACCATTTTTTCATGCTCATTAAGTTCAGTCTCTATTTTAGTAACATAATCTGGTAATAGATAATCTTCTTTTATAGATTTCTCTATATAAGATAATCTTTCATGATAATCAAATTGCCCATAACAAGTTGTATCTGCAAAAGTGCCAAAATACCTATATCTTTCATTTTGTATAAGTGCATTATCATAAACCCACAAACCTAGATTCTCTTGCTCTTTTTTTAAAATATCAGTTCCATCTTTTACTATATTTTTAGTATGTTCAAAAAATATAGTATAATCTTTAGTTTCTACTTTTTCTAAGTTTGAAACAGTAACACCTTTCTTCTCTTTACCTCTATAAACAATATTTTTAGATAAGCTAAACTTTTCCCCATTTGCTTCTTTCTTCACTCTTTTAATATTTATTCCTATAGTTGAACCACTTATTTTTATAGGTACTATCTCATAATTTTCATCTGTTTCATCTTTTTTTAAACTTATTTTTTGTTTTTCAAAATCAAATGTTTCTATGTTATAGCTTAAATCTTCTCCTAATTCTTCTCTTATCACATTCTTGACATCTTCATTTGAAACATCACTAAACATTCCTTCTAAAATCATTAAATCATCATATCTCATAATCATTTCTCCTCATTTTTTATTTTTTCTTTTAATTCATATAGAAAATTTAAGGCATTGATTGGTGTCATATTTAATGGATCTATTTCTTTAACTGCTTCTTCTATTTCATTAACCCTCTCTTCTTCTTTTATCTCTTCTTCTTCAAGACTAAATAGACTAGTCTGAGTAAATTCTCTTTCTTTTACTCCTTCACTCTCATAGACATTAAGTATCTCTTCGGCTCTTTTAATTAAACTATTAGGAAGATGAGCAAGACTTGCTACATTAAGTCCATAACTTTTATCAACTGAACCTAGTTTTATTTTATGTAGGAAAGTTAATTTACCATCTTCTTCTACTGCTGATACGTGAACATTTTGTAAATGATTTAGACTATTAGATAAACTAGTTAATTCGTGATAGTGCGTAGAAAACATGGTCTTTGCCCCTATTTTATCGTGAATATATTCTAATATTGCTTGTGCTAGACTCATACCATCATATGTCGCTGTACCTCTACCTAACTCATCAAAAAGGATTAAACTGTCTTTAGTAGCCTCTTCTAAAGCAAGATTAGCTTCTTTCATTTCCACCATAAAAGTAGACTCTCCACTAACTAAATCATCACTCGCTCCTATTCTTGTAAATATCTTATCAAAAATAGGCATAGAACAACTCTTAGCAGGTACAAAACAACCAATCTGTGCCATTATTACGGTAATTGCAAACTGTCTCATATAAGTTGATTTACCAGCCATATTAGGACCAGTTATTAAAAGTATAGATGTATCTTCATCCATAATTATATCATTAGATACATACTTTTTATCATCACGTGACATTACTTCTTCAATAACTGGATGACGTGATGCAATTATTTTAACTGAATGGTTATCAGTAATATTAGGTCTAACATAATTATAAAGATCTGCCACTGTAGAAAAAGATTGTAACATATCTACTTCTGCTATAATACTAGCAGTTTTTTGTAAAGAAGAAATATATCTTTTAATAGTTTCTCTTATCTTCATAAATAAATTATATTCTAAGTTAATAATCTTCTCTTCTGCACCTAATATTATATTTTCTTTTTCTTTTAATAAAGGAGTAATGAATCTCTCACAATTAGATAAAGTTTGTTTTCTCTCATAACCATATTCTTCTTTTAACTCTTTAACTTGTCCTTTACTAATTTCTATATAATAACCAAATACTTTATTAAAACCAACTTTTAAGTTCTTAATACCCGTTCTTTCCTTTTCTTCTTGTTCAAGATTTAAAATAAAGTCTTTAGAACCACTAGATATACTTCTTAACTCATCTAACTCTTCATTATAACCATCTTTAATTAAGTGTCCTTCTCTTAAAGTAATAGGAGGATCTTCTATAATACTTTTATCAAGTAAACTAAATACTTCAGGAAAATCTTCTATTTCTTTATAATAGTTTAATTCTTTTAGTATTCTCTTAATCTCTGGTAATACTTTTAAACTACTCTTAAGTTGTAGTAAGTCTCTAGCATTTAAATTACCATAAGTAATCCTACTAGCAAGACGCTCTAAGTCATATACTTCATCTAAATTGTTTTTTAAATCATCTCTTAAAATAAATTCTACTCTTAATCTATCTACAAAGTCATATCTTCTTTCTATTTCTTTTCTATTAGTTAAAGGACTTTCTATATTTTGTTTTAATAATCTACTACCCATAGCAGTTTTATTTTTATCTAAAAGCCATAAAAGACTATAGGTTCTTTCTCTTAATCTAACAGTTTCTGTAAGTTCTAAGTTTCTTTTTGTATTATTATCTATTAATAAATGATCTTTTAAACTTTCTTTTTTCGCTTCTATTAAGTGAGATAAATCACCTTTCTTAGTATTAGTTAAATAAGATATTAAATGTTTAATACCAGTTTGTTCTCTTATATCTTTTAAATTCTTATATACATAATTATATTTATTACCATTATATAATTCATCATAAATGGTTACATTTAAATGATAGGTAGATCTTAAAGCATTAACAAATTCTCTATCTATTTTATTATTTACAATTACTTCACTAAATTCATGTCTTAATATTTCTCTTAATAGATGATCTTTATTATTATCTTGTAATAATACATAGACTTCACCTGTTGATACATCAGAGTAAGATATAACATAACAGTATTCTAAATCATAGATAGATGCGATAAAGTTATTATCTTTAGCATTAATAGATGCATCTAATCTTGTACCTTTAGTAACTACTTGAATAACATCACGTTTAACCATATCTTTAGTAGTTTTAGGGTCCTCTAACTGTTCAACAATGGCAACTTTATAACCTTTATCTATAAGTTTATCTAAGTATCCTTCATAAGCTTTAAAAGGTACTCCACACATAGGAACTCTTTCTTCAAGTCCAGCATTTCTCCCTGTTAAAGTTAATTCTAGCTCTCGTGAGGCAGTTATAGCATCTTCAAAAAACATTTCATAGAAATCTCCTAGTCTAAAAAAGATAATAGAATCTTCATAATTATCTTTTATTTCTAAATACTGTCTCATCATAGGACTTAATTTTTCTCTATCTACTTCACTACGTTTCAAGTTATCACTTTCCTTATCTTTTCTTCATTGTTAATATCTTTTCATTTATTTCTTTTATAGAAGTAGCAAAAGAAGCATGCATACTATCTGTTATATTGGCAAAGTAGCCACTATTATTTCTAAAATCTATATCTGATAAATTATAATAAGCTCTTGTTAACGATAAAAGATGTCCTTCTTTTAAAGGTGAATCTTCCATAGTAGTTATTTGGCTATATAATTCTTTAATTGATTTACCACTTAACATTTCAAGTTCATAATAAGCTGCTAGAAGTTGTTCTTTTAATAAGAATTTAAATCTAGTATCACTATTATTTATTATAGATTCCTCTTCTCTTAAGTTATCTTTCATTTTTTCTATATCTAAATATGGAGAATTATAAGTCTTGTTATTATTTTCAATCTTATGAGTATTATAAACTTGATAAGATACTGAGAATTCTATTCCTTCTAAAGACGCTTTTCTTTCTTTAAGTTTTTCAACGATAACTTTAATTAAAGGTATATCATCTTTAGTATAATCCTCATCTACATTATAATTCTTTCTAATTACTTCTTGAACAAATAACTTAAGGGCATCATCTATATTTAAATTTTCTGTAGATTCTCCTGTTATAGCATTATAAGTATTTACTCCATCAAAAACAAAAATATTAAGTCTATTAGATTGACTAAATGGAAAACATTTTTTATAAAGTGTCTCTTCTAAGAAATGTGATATTTTTCTTTCTGTTTCTTTAGCAAATTCTTTATTTTTCTCAAATCTCTTTATGTCTTCATTAGGATGAATCTCTTTATATTTTTCTTTTTGCTTTTCATCTAAACTAAAATAAAATTTACCTATCTCACTATCATTTAATCTTTCATATAAATGGTTTTTTGAAGAAGTAAATTCTTCTTCTAATTTACATAAAGTAATATAATTAATATATTCTTTTTTTAAATCATTCATATTTGAACCCTCCTAAATTGTTTTGCTTTTTTAAATTCTAAAGCGATTATTTCCTCTAAATTACTATTATTACCATCTTTATATTTGCAGTATAATGCTTTAATTTTATTTTTGTCATTGCTAGTATAAAGACTTGGAATATTGAAACTATCAAAACTAATTACTTCTTCCAAAAATTCGTTTTCTATTTGTGTAAAGTTACTACTATCTTCATTAGTAAGCGCACAAACTATTTTTTCTTTATCTTTAATAAAGAAATGAAACTTATCTTTAGTAAAGGGGTACATATCACTATCTTTAAAGTCTTTATATATATTTGCTAAAGCTTTATTTAAAGCTATAATAATTATATTATTAAGGATATACTGAATAAATAAATTATTACAATTGATACTTAGAAACGTTTTCTTTTCTCTATCATCAAGTGATTCATAAAACTCAACTGTTTCTTTTAATTTTTTATCTTTAAGAAGTGTCTTTTTTCTTTCTTCTTTTTCTTGAATTTGACTTTTGATTGCTAAATAATTATAGATATAATTAGAAATCTCTTTACTACTATACTGCATATGAACCCTCCTAATTAAAGTATAACATCAATATCTTTAAAAAGACAGTATTTTTTGATAAAATAACAAAAGGAAGTGATATTTATGGATAAACCTCTAGCATTAAAAATGGCTCCTAATTCTTTAAATGATGTTA
This sequence comes from uncultured Bacilli bacterium, assembly GCA_944363685.1. Taxonomy (GTDB): domain Bacteria; phylum Bacillota_I; class Bacilli_A; order RF39; family UBA660; genus Onthousia. The sequence goes on along the minus strand of CALVUV010000006.1, from coordinate 13,157 downwards.
TTGGACAAAAACATTTAATTGGAAAAAATATGATTTTAAGTAATTTAGTTAAAAATAGAAAGTTATTTTCTATGATTTTATATGGTAAACCTGGTATTGGTAAAACTTCTATTGCTAATGCTATTATAAATGATTTAGGGGTTAGACATAGATTTTTAAATGCTACTGTTAATACTAAGAAAGATTTAGATATAGTTATAGAAGAAGCGAAAATGTATGATGGATTAGTTTTAGTTATGGATGAAATACATAGACTTAATAAAGATAAACAAGATATTTTACTACCATGTCTAGAGAGTGGTCTTATTACTTTGATTGGAATGACTACAAGTAATCCATATCATTCAATTAATCCTGCTATTAGGTCACGTTGTCAATTATTTGAACTTAATGAGCTTGATACTGATGATATTATAGATGGAATAAAAAGAGCGATTAAAAGTCCTTATTTACCTAATATAAAGATAGATGATGAAACTATTAATTATATTGCAAAAGTATCTGGTAATGATTTAAGATTTGCTTATAACTTATTAGAGATATCTTATTATTCTACTAATGATTTTAAAGTAGATTTAGAAGTTGTAAAGAAAATAAATAGTAAGCCTGTATTCTTTGCAGATAAAGATGGAGATGCTTATTATAATATGTTATCTGCTTTTCAGAAGTCTATTAGAGGTAGTGATGTAGATGCTTCTTTACATTATTTAGCTAGACTTATTACTATTGGTGATTTAGATAGTATTTTTAGAAGAATGGCTGTAATTGCTTATGAAGATATAGGACTTGCTAATCCTTCTATTGGTCCTAAAGTAATGGCTGCAATAGAGGCTGCTAAGTTAGTGGGGTTACCGGAAGCTAGGATTCCTTTAGGAACTATTGTTACAGAGATGGCTTTATCCCCTAAAAGTAATACTGCTCATATCGCTTTAGATGAAGCTTTAAGTGATATAGAAAAAGGTAATGTTGGAGATATTCCAAAACACTTAAAAAATCCAAGTGACACTTATAAATATCCTCATGACTATAAAAATGCTTTTGTTAAACAACAATACTTACCCGATAAGTTAAAAAATAAAAAATATTACCATCCTAAAGATTTAGGTTATGAAGCTAAAATGAAAGAGATTTATTTGTATTTAGAAAAACAAAAGAAGGAAAGTTAATACCCTTCTTTTTCGTATAATAAATTAGGTGAATAATCAATATTTTCTTCATTTATTCATCGGTCGATGTAAGATATAAGCAACTACTACAATCATATATAATAGTAATTTCACTAATTTTGTTTATATCATCTAAAAACAATTCTCCATTACTATTTCTTCCGTTATAAAATTTAAATTAATTTTATAATTATTAAAATTATTTAGCATCTTTGTCATCATTCAATTTACAACTCATTAATAAATACTTTTTTTCTTAGATGATTAGCATATTTTTCATTAATTTCATTTTCAAGATAAGCGATATTTATTAAACTATATACTTTAAACATTAATCAATCTAGTAGATTACTATCTTCATTAATACCTTTACTAATTTTAATCACTTTATTATTCAAAGTTATCATCATAATATATTATATCAAATATATTATGATTTACCATAGAGATTTCTTTTTAACTTTAGTTTGATAGAATACTGGCAAGATTGTAGATTCATCAATATAAGCTTTATTAATAGTAGAATTTAAAAGAATAGGGCATGGACTATTCATATTTGTTCCACTTAAATTTACACCAGTAAAATCTGTATCATAGTCAAAGATGAAATCTTTAGCATTATCTTCAGTTGTTGAAAAATTACAGTTTGAAGCATCTTTGTTATGAATTTTTTGTAAATCAAATAAATTACTATTAACATTAGTACCTCTAAAGTCTATTCCTCTAATATCTACATTATCAAACGATATTTTAGATAAGTCATAGTTTTGTAAAACATATTTATATTCACAATTTATAATGTAATATTTTTCACCATATTTTTCTACTTCTTTAAACAATTGTGTAGATAAAATTGGCAAACGTCTCTGTAACTTTAGATTTAATTCTTGGTTCTTAGAAATAAGTTCTTCTATTTTTTTTATATTTTCTTCTATTTCTTTTTTTATTGTTTGTCTTTCTAAGTCAATAGTTTCTTCAGTTAATCCAGCTTCTAACAAATTTAAAAATATACTAGGCAATTTCTTTATAGGTATTTTTATCAAATATAGCATACTATAAAGAGTATTTATATTTTTAATTTCTAAATGATCATCAACTGGCCTAGTACCTACAGAATAAAAATAATCACCTTTTAAATATTTTTTTTCTTTATCGAATCTTAAAATAAAACTGTGTTCCTTACTTCTACAAAGATTCTCTTTGTCAGTAAAGACATCACAACGTCTTATGTTAAAAAAACTTATTTTTAACATATATTTATCAACAGATTCAAACCATGTGTTCTCCCCCATAGGTATATCAGGTATGAATTCAATTTTTATAATATAGTCAATATCATTATCTATATGTTTTGTAACATAATAGTGAGTAAATTCTTCTACATCATTGAGAAATAATTTAACTTTGACTACTAAATTAACTATTTTTTTATGAATATCCTCGTCAATATCCTTAATTTTAGTTTTATAAGTATCATCCCAGTCAATGTAGTATTTTTTTTCTTTATTATCATAAACTTCAATTTCATCTCTTCCTAAAGAATTCTCTGATATTTCTAAACTGCCCAAATAGCCTTTATGATTACTTAAGATAACTTTTAAGTTTTTATCAATGCCACAAGAATGGCCCCAATTATATTTTTGAAAATAAAGACTTATTTCTTCATTATTTAATACACTTAATTCTTTTTCTAAAACTTTCTTTTCATCTAATATATCTTTAGAATTATTATATAAACATTTACTATAAATATTGTTTAATTTAATTAAATTAATTTTATCTTCAAAATTAAAGAAATCTTTAAAGGCTTTTTCTTTTAGAATTCTTTTTTTTAATGTTCTTAATATTTCTTTTAAATAATACTCTTCCATGTACATACTTTCACCTACTACTTTTATTCATTATATAAAAATATACATATAATTGCAATATGTGTTTTATTTAAAATCTCCTAAAAGTAATACTGCTCATATCGCTTTAGATGATGCTTTAAGTGATATAGAAAAAGGTAATGTCTCTGATATTCCTAAACATCTAAGAAATCCTTCTACTACTTATAAATATCCTCATGATTATAAAAATGCTTTTGTTAAACAACAATATTTACCAGATAAATTAAAGAATAAAAAGTATTATCATCCTAAAGAACTTGGATATGAACATAAATTAAAAGAAATATATTTATATTTAGAGAATTTAAAAAAGAACTAGTTTATTTTTTCTTAACTAGTTCTTTTTGATGTTTAATAGCACCATAAAGTGTTCCTTTATTTAATGGAATATTATTTTCTTCTATATCTTTTAAAGCTCTCATTAAAGTTACTCTATCATAGGTAATAGTAGTATTACCACAAGTTAAATTTGACATTTTTTTAATAATTTCTAAAGTTTTACTATCAATCGCTTTAAATGTTTGTAAATTCGTTGATATATAATTACCAAGTAAACCTTTATTCTTTATATCACTAGTTATGATATCACCTCTAATGGTTAAAAAGTCATCTCTTAAATCTTCTATTCTTAAATTGCTTTTTTGATAATATTCATATAGGTTTAAAGGTTTTTTATTATTAGTTTTATAAGCAATTACTACATCTTTAATTATATCTTTATAGATATTTTTATATTGTTCTTCATAAATATAATAAACATTAAAATCAGTAATAAAATCTTGGATAAAGTTTTCTTCTTTAGTGATTAACATTTTTAATAGATGTGGTAGAATATTATGATAACTACAAAAGACTTTAAACTTTTCGCTGTTTACTGATAATTTTAGAATGTCTAGAATTTCATCTTTAGATAAGCACTCCATATTTTTTTCCATTTCTTCATGCCTTTTGTTTTGTATTGCTATAAAATCACTATTTTTTCTATCTTTAATTTCTTTTTTTCTTTCTATAAATTTATAATACAATGGATGTGATTTTACTCTTAAAATATTAAGTGCTGTATTAAACCATCTTTGTGAGCAATTTGTTTTCTTAGTAAAGTTTTCTTTTAAATCAGCAGTACTAGATAAATATAGTTCCATAGTGTTTTTTGCAATACTATAATCTATATTAGCTTTTTCTTCTTCTTTTTTGATAATTATATTCTCAGTTAAATGATATCTAATAGTATTTAAAATCATTCTATATCTATCACTATTTACAGTTTTATTAATTTCCTCTGTCAAAATAGTTTCAACATTATTAATAATAATGTCTTCCTTTTCACATATTTCAAGTATCTTTTCGTATGTACATTCATTTTTAGTAAAAGTTTCAACAATTTTTTCTACTATATTCTTCATTTTTGCTTCTTTTCTATCTAACTGTTTATATACACTTCTTAATATATCAAATGATCTATTATAGTATTTGCTAGTCTTAAAATATAATAGAATTAATTCTTTCTTTGTTTCAGCTTCTTTTAATAAATTAAGATATTCTTCTTTCTTTTCCATAAGTATCTCCCCCTTAACAAGTGCTTATTATATCATAAATAGATGAAAAAAGCAACTTTATTGTTGCTCTTTATATATTTAAAATAAGTAAATCTATTAACATATCTGCTTCTATCCTTCCACTTTTCATTTTATAGTCGTTTAAAGCAAGATTTTTTAGAATATTACTTATTTCTTTTAGAGAATAATATCTAATCAATTCTAAAGTTTTTTTAACTCTAAAGGGATGTACATCTAATATCTTTGCTATATCATTATAAGAGATATTTTTATTATTTAAAACTTTTACTTGATATAAAAGACGGTACTGACTTTCTAAAAGTCCCATTAAAGCATAACTTTCTATATTATAACTAAGAAGTTCTTGATAGTTTAAAAGTGCTTCTTTTTTATCTTTTAAAGCTATATTTCTAACAAGTGAAAAAGATAAGTTGTCACTATTATTTAATGGCTTAATAATTATATCTTTCGCTTTATCATAGGTTATCTCTTTATCATTAATGAAAGCTAAAGCTAATTTTTCACATTCTCTAATTAGTCTTTCATTATCATCTTTAAAATACTCTTCTAAAGTATTTATAACTTTAAAATCTACTTTTTTATCTTTGAAAATATCTTTAATAATACTTTTAGTATCTACTTCTAATTTTAAGTAATTTAACTTTTGTTTTAGCTCTTTACCTATTTTTTTTCTTTCATCTAATTTAGATGCAGACAATATCAATAGAACATTAGGATTAGGATTATCTAAATATTTAAAAAGATAAGTGAAGTCTATATCTAAGTTAAAGTTATTGCCTATAATTACTTTATTAGAGGTAAGAAAAGAGATAGTATCAGCATCTTCTAGTAAAGTAGTGATACTATCTTCTTCTAAATCATAAGTAGTAATAGAAGCGTCTGTAAATCCTTTTTTTATAAGTTCTTCTATTTTCTTATCAATAATACTTTTAGAAGGACTTATTAATAGATAATTATTCATTTAACATATCCTCTATTTTTTGTTTTATTTCTTTTAAGTATGATTTACTTTTTATACCACCTTGAGCGAATGTAGGACTACCTCCTCCATTGCCTTCAAAGGCTGTAGTTATAGTTTTCATAAGAAGTCCAGCATTAATGTCTTTAATAGAACTACGAGAAATAAAGTTAACACTACCATCATCTTTAATATTGGAAATAAAGATTAAAACACTATCATATTTATTACATAGATTATCAGCGATAGCTTTTACTAAGAACATTTCTATATTATCAAGTTCTAAATATAAGAACTTTTTATTATTAATTTCTTTAGTACGATTTAAATAGATATCTAGATTGTTTAGAGTTAGTTTTTCTACCTCACTATTATAAGTTTTTTCTAATGCTTTAACTTCACTTTGAATATAACTAAGTTCATTTTGATTATAGATAATATCTTTATAAGAAGTTGGAACACTATTGTCTATTTCAACATCAAAATCTAAGTTTATTCCTTGTCTTTTAGCAAGATCTAATATTTCTTTAGCTTTTATAAGTAGTTTAACCATTTCATCGTTATATGGTTTTATAACATCAAATAGTGTAGTTTCAACACGTTTATCAGTAACTGCTTCAATACGATAAGTATTACTTCCTTTTGATTCAAAGTTATAGATAGCAAATTTTTTAATATCTTTAGTATTGGCAATATGAGTACCACCACATAATTCTATAGATTTATCTATTTTAACAACTCTAACTGTATCACTATACTTTTCTCCAAATAGTGCCATAGCACCTAATTCTTTCGCTTTATCAAGTGGCATTACTTCAGTAGATGTTATGATTCCTTTTTTAATAATATTATTTACCATCTCTTCTGTTTTAACTATTTCTTCATCACTTATTTTAGATGGACAAGTAAAATCAAATCTAAGTTTAGATTCATCTACATAACTACCAGCTTGTCTTATATTTTTATCTACTGTTTGTTGTAGAGCATATTGTAGGATGTGAACACTAGAGTGATTAGCTTCTATTTCTTTTCTTCTTTGTTTATCTATTATTACTTCTACTTCGTCATTAACAGTTATTTTACCGTCTAATAGTTTTACTTTATGAACGTGTTGACCATTAGGGCCTTTAAAGACATCTACTACTCTTGCTTTAAAGTTTTTACCAACAATCATACCGGTATCAGATACTTGGCCACCAGACTCTGAATAGAAACATGTTCTTTTTAAGATGATATAACCACTTTTCTCTAGAGTTTTTTCAAGACTGTCTTTACTAACTATAGCAAGGACACTACTCTTTAGGCGATATAAGCCATAAACGAAGGTTGATGGTTTAGTAAAGTCCATTAAAACTTTCTTTTGACTAGCCATAGATGTTTTGGTGCGTGATGCTTTCTTAGCAGTTTCTCTTTGTTTTTCCATATATTCATAGAATTCTTCACGATTAACAGTAAAACCATTTTCTGAAGCGATTTCTTCTGTAAGTTCTAATGGGAAACCGAAAGTATCATATAGTTTAAAGGCATCATAACCACCAATTACTTTGTCATTATCATCATTCATTAATTCTTTAAGACGTCTTTCTCCGTCTTCTAGAGTATTTAAGAATAATTTTTCTTCGTCTAAGATATAGACAGCAACATCACCTGATGATTTCTTTAATTCAGGATATGCTTCTCCCATTACTTGAACAACGGTTGGTACTAGTTTATATAGGAATGGTTCTCTAAAACCTAATTTACGTCCAAATCTTACGCTTCTTCTAACTAGTCTTCTTAAGACATAATCACGACCGGTGTTTCCAAAACTAGCGCCATCAGAAAGAGCGAATGTAACCGCTTTCATATGATCGGCAATGACTTTAAATGATGCTTCACCATTATATAGGACACCACTTAATTCTTCTATCTTTTCAATTATTGGCATAAATAGGTCTGTTTCAAAGTTAGATTCAGCATTTTGGAAGATACAAGCCCATCTTTCAAGTCCTGCTCCTGTATCAATATTTTTATGTGGTAATTCTTTATATTTAGAACGAGGAACTCCTTCTTTAGAATTAAATTGACTAAAGACATTATTCCAAATCTCTACATAACGATCTTGGTCTTCATCTTTAGTAAATTTATCCCAAGCGTCTCCAGTTTTATCAAATTTTTCACCTTGGTCATAGAATATTTCGCTGTCAGGTCCACAAGGTCCTTCACCTATTTCCCAGAAGTTACCTTCAAGTCTTATGATATGGTCACTAGGCATACCTACTTCTATCCATTTATTATAAGCATCATCGTCATCTGTATAAACAGTAACATATAATTTTTCTACGGGTATATCAAACCAATCTTTACCGGTTAGAAGTTCGAAAGCAAATTCAATCGCTTCATCTTTAAAGTAATCTCCAATAGAAAAATTACCCATCATTTCAAAGAATGTTTGATGTCTTTTAGTAATACCAACATTCTCTATATCATTAGTTCTAATACATTTTTGAATATTAACAATTCTACGTGATTCTGGAGTAACACTTCCATCAAAGTATTTTTTTAAGGGCGTAACTCCTGCATTTATCCAAAGCAAAGAATCATCATTAATAGGAATAAGAGGTGCAGATTTAACATACTTATGTCCATGTTTTTCAAAGTATTTAATCCACATCTTTCTAATTTCATTACTAGTCATATATTTCATATTACTTCTCTCCTTCTTGTATTATTTATATCTATAAATTGTGCAGACGACGTCTGCATTAATTAATATTTCTTTATTTTAGAGTTGTGCAACAAGATGTTGCACAAGTATATTATTGTATGTTTTAATTTTGCCACTGTCGGTGGCAAAAATTACTCATTATCAATATTTTTAAGTATTCCTTCTAGTCTATTATAATATTCATCAATTGTTCCATTGTTTAGAATATAATAATCTGCATAAGCGATAGGACCACCTTTAGCAGAGTTTTCAATCTCGGCGACATCTCTTTTAATAATATCTTTTTTATTAAAAGGTCTATCAACTCTTTCACTAACTCTTTTATAACGTAATTCTTTATCGCAACAAATACAAATCATCTTTAAGTTATTAAACTTTTCTTTAAGGATTAAATATTCATCCCAAGAATACAAGCCATCTAAGACAGTATTACCTTTACTATAAGCTTCTTCTATTTTAGGCAAAAGTAATTTGGCGACAACACCCATACCGTGTTCTTTACGTAAGTTCTCACGAAACTCTTTTTGACTATCAGGAGTTATTTCTATTCCTTCTTCTTTCATTTTATCATAGATAACTCCTCCAAAATATATTTTAGTATAACCTTTATCTTCTAAATAGGTGGTTGCAACGCTTTTACCACTTCCACTCATACCAACTATAGCGATTAATTTATTCATATAAATATTCAACCTCACTTTCCTTTATTATTTTATCTGCTTGTTTATATAACTCTTCTTTAGAAGTATTATTAACAGTATAATCATAATTATTATATAATTCTACTTCTGTCTCAGTAATATGATTTTTCTCTTTCTCTGATAGATTATTATTACAATTTTCTCTTATAATATGAATTATTTTAATATCACTTTTAAAACGTTTCTTTAACTCATCAAACTCATCTATTAGTCTACCATCAGTGATGATAAAGACATCAAAATAGTGTTTTAAGATATCTATATCTTCACATAATCTATCAACAAGAAAGAACTTTTTACCTAGTTTATTCTTTATTACTTCAATTCCCATTTCTTGTAAGAATTCTCTAGGTTTATCTTTCATATCACCATCCCAACTAAAATAGTTTTTAGCATATTCGTATAATGGTGTAGTTATATGAAGGATACAGGCATCCTCTCCTTTAAAATCAAATCTACTTTTCATATAACTTCCCATTAAGTCTTTACCACAACCAGCTTTACCTGCTAATAAGAATATTTTCATCACAAACCAACTCCTAAATTACATAAAAAAGACCTATGTAGGAGCATATAAATTTATACACGGTACCATCCTACTTCGGTCTTAATTAAAGATAAAGGTCTCCCTACAAAACTAAAGAAATAGCTTTCCAAAAGGATAAAGGTTAATTTCCACCAAACATTAACTCTCTTTTACAATATCATCTTTTGTACTTATTTTCTCATTCGTTTTCTTATTATTATTTTGATAGTCATTAAATTTTTCGCCTAGACTTGTATTTTCTAAAATAAATTCAAATATTATTTTTAAAGTAGCAATCACAGGTGTTGCAACTATCATTCCTATCATACCAAAGAAATAGTTAAAAATCAATAGTCCAAGCATAATTGTTACAGGATGAAGTTTCATTGTTTTGCCCATAATTAATGGTTGATAGAAATTGTTTTCAAGAAGCTGACAGACAAGTACTGATACTAAACAGAAGACTCCTACCATTGGGTCAATTGTAAAGCCTACTATTACAGCAGGAGCGCCACCAATCCAAGGTCCAATATATGGAATTACATCGGTAATTGCACAGAATAGTGCGAATAAGAATGGTGCAGATAGTCCTGCTAGAGAAAAGCCAATAGATTGAGTTACAAAGACAAGGAAGCAAATAAGTAGTACTCCTCCAACATAACTTCTTAATTTACCGTTTACTCTACTCATTAAGTCTTTAGCGTTCTTATGCCATTTTTTAGGGATAAGACTTAATAGATGTCCTTGGAACTTACGGAAGTCAAACAGTAAGTAGAAACCTATCATTATACCTAAAACCATATTCATAGAAACATTAACTACACCTTTACCAAAATTCCAAATAGTATTAGGTAGGACACTAGCGATTGATGATCCTGTTTCTTCTATTTTATCAAGGATAGTATCTTTATAATCTTCAAGTTGTTTACTATCTCCTAGTCCTTCTATAGCATCACTGGCGAAATCTTGAGCATTATCAACGATATCTGGAACGACAGAAACAATATCAGAAATACCACTAGAAAAAGTTGGTACAGTAAATGATATTATTAAAATAAGTCCACCAAAGATAATTAAGTATGTTAGGATACAAGAGAGAACTCTTGGCATTTTAGTAGAAAATTTAGTAGCGATAGGATCAAGTAACCAAGCGATGACAAAACCAATAAAGACTGGTGATATTATTGATAAAATAGTACCTATAATACCAAGTATATTCCATTCTTTAATTAGATAAGTACCTACTAATACTACAAGAATTATTACTAATACTCCTACAAATTTTAAAATATTATTAGAAGTATTAAAGAATGAATTAATAGCATTATAATCTAATTCATTATTTTTATTATTTTTACGAAACATAGTATTCCTCCTCTTGTTTTATATATTATCATATTTAATAAATACTGTAAATTATTAATAGTATTTGCAATAAATATGAAATGATACAAAAAGAAAACTAGTATTACTAGTTAACTTATTATTGTAGAGCAATCTCAAAGGGATTTTCTTTTGTTCCATCTCCTCCTGTTATTATTACGTTAGATTTTAAATTTAGGGATGGTCGGATACCGTACAAATTGCCAGAAGGCAAAGAATGAAGTCCACTATCATAGTTATTGAAATACCAAACATTAGACGAACTATATGGCGTTAACATCCAATATGATGTATTATTACCATATCTATCAAATTGTCCGCCCATTAATTCTCCGTACCGTAATAGACCTGCTTTTGCATTTGTTGTACTAGACGTCAATGTACTACCACTTGAATCTGTATATTTTGCAAGTTTATAACTTGTAGCATTTCCCACAGTTCCTAAATACCACGTTGTACTATCTTCTATCATATTACTATAACCACTTCCTACATAACTGGTTAAGTATTCGTCATTTAAGAATGAACCTATTGTATTTATACTTGAATAATTTACATTATTATTACTATCAAAAGCACTTGTTATAAATGTGCCAGAATTTTTCAGGGGTTCGGCACTAACTATCTTTGTACCTGTACCATTTTCGTGGCTTACTATTCTATATAGATTATTTTCTCCACTTCCAAATCTTATATATTCTCCACTATATCTTGTATTTAATAGTGTACCAGATAAATTAGTATCATTATCTCCATTTAGTCTATATGGATTATCTTCTGTTCCATCACCACCGACAATTTTTACGCTAGATTTTAGATTTATAGATGGCCGGGACCCAATAATATTAAACTGAGGTGAACCTTTGCTTGCAATTCCGCTGTCATTGACATACCAAACATTAGATGAACTATATGGTGCCAATGTCCACCAATAAAGACCATTATGTAAAAAGCCATTAGTACTTCCATTATTACTAGATTGATATTCATACATATTAAGTAATCCTACAGGTGATGTTACTGTTGTTGTCCCAATAGGTCTTGTCATACTTCCAAATTCAGTATCATCCATTGTTGCATCCCACTTAGCATCTGTTACTATAAACTTAGCTGGTTCTCTTAAATTACCTAAGAAACCATCTACTGTTGTATCATTTAGCCATTCTTCCATATAACTTCCTTCAAATGCAGTACTTCCTCCTGAATAATTAATTGCACTTATATTCCATTGTGTTACTAACTTTACTGTTTTCTCTTCATTATTTACAGATACTGCTCTCCATAATTTTCCACTATACCATACATAATTATTTGGTTCTTCTCCTGTTATAAATGTATCAACCCCATCATCATATAAATTCTCATCAGGTATACTTGCTAGTAGTGTTTCTGAAACTGTTTCTCTTTCTTGACTTACTTCTACTCTTAACTTTCCACTAAATACTTGACCACTATAATTACCATCTACTTCATCTGTTATCCATAAATTTAATTTATATTTATTTGTACCTTTTCCTTCTATTGTTCCACTATCTAATACTCTATTTGGATTACTTCCTATCTTATTAAGTAAAGTCGCTCCACTATCATTGCCATTCTTATTTAAATTATACTTTAAATATTTATCATCTATTCTTGTATCTGTTTCTCCTATAGTATTATCATCTAAATATATTGTATAATCAACTGCATTACTTCCATTGTTTATTAATTCAAAAGTAGAACCTTCTAAAGACATTCCTTTACTATCACTTATACCTACTGCATTATCTAGACTTATCCCTTCACTTGTTTCATCTAATACTAGCTCTAACTCTCCTACTTTTACTATTTGATCTTTACCAGATAGTTGTGTAGAAAAGTATGCATAAGTTAATGCTAGTAATAGAATTAATACAATCAATATACTTATAATTATTACTGTTACTTTCTTCTTTTTATCTTTTTCCATACTTACTTCACTCCTATGTTATTTAGTATATACATTTTTGTATTCTTAATACTCTTAATCTTATAATAATGATATCATTAAATATATGGGTAATGCAAGTATGTTATTTGTAAGTTTTAAAAAATAAAATTTATATGAATTTTAAAAATTGACCCTATTTTTTAGAGTCAATTTTTAATTTTCTCTAGAGGAATTTAATAAATTGAAACTCTTTTTTTCTTGAATTTTAAAAATTGCTTGTTTGCATTAGTTTCCCCCCTATGTTAGAGTGTAGGCATCTACGTAGAAATATTAAA
>CALVUV010000005.1 GCA_944363685.1 uncultured Bacilli bacterium | reverse complement strand
ATATCTTTTTCTCTAGTTTGTTCTGTAATAGACATAAGTCTACCTCTAATAGTAGCATAAACATCAGAAAAAGTTGGGTAATCTGCTGATGTAAATTTAGTAAAGTCAGTATTATAATCTATACCAAAACGTTTATAGGTATCTTGAACAATTTCACTAAACATATTTAAAACATCTTCTTCAATTGATGGATCATAATACTTCATAAAAGCTCTTAGAGATTGAAGTGTTCTAGTAAGAACCGTATAACCAAGTCCTTGAGCGATTTCTTCGTCATCTGCATCAATAATAACTTCTAAAGGATTAATCATACCAAATTCTCCACCTTTACCGATGTCAATGATATCTCCTCCAAAAGTCCTAGACATTTCTTCTAACTCATTTTCTGGGTCAATGGCAACTATTTGACAACCATTTCTAATATGAGAACGTAACATAAGTTTAGCAGCAGTACTCTTACCTGAACCAGAAGTACCAAGAATAATCATATTAGCATTATTTCTATTATTTTCTTTTCTTGTTTGATAAAGAAATTGATTAAAGAGAATAACTCCTCCAGAGAAATCAACTCCAAGTAGAACTGAAAGTCCTGGGTCTTTAATACTATCAAAGATAAATGGATACATAGCAGCGATTGTTGGTGATGGAATTGGAGTACCAACACGTTCTTCTATATCTTGATCTGGAAAGATTGGTAAAATACTTTTTAATACTTTTTCTTGTTCAAAACGAAGTGATACTGCTCGAAGTTCCATTGCATCTAAATAGTTTTTAACATTAACTTTTTTAAGCTCTAAATCCTCTTTAGTATCTGCATTTATCATAATATGCATTTGAAAGTCAAAGATACGAGATTGACTTGAAGCTAGCATTGATACAAAGTATTCAAGACTTTCTGCATCTTGTCTAATTCTTTCTTTAGCTGTTTGATCGTGTTCTTGACGATATTTTTCACGTAGGTCTGCTACTTGTCTATTAATCATTTTAGACATTGTAGAAAAAGGAACAGGAATATGTTTAACAACTATTTTAATACCACTCATAGAGGTAAGAGTTGATAAATAACCAGGGGAAATATATTTAGGATAAGAAATAACAGAAAGAATAGTTGCATACTTATCACTAATAAAGAATTCACTTGGATAAAATTGTAACCCTTTAGGTGCTAATTGTGTTCTAATATTTATACTCATACTGGCATCACCGTCCCAAACTCAGTAGATACTCCTCCATTTAAGAAGTTCTCTAAAACTATTCTAAGGTCATCATTACTAACTTGTGAAGCATTAAGTCCGCATCCAGCAAGTCCATTAATTAATAGACGAACTCTCTTTTGTAATACATCTTCCTTAGCATCTTTAAATAGAATGAAGTATTCTGTATCAACAATATTATTATTCATAAACATATTACCTTTATCTATATCTTGTAGTATTAACTTACGAATTGCAGGAGATGTTGATTCATTATATAGAAGTTGTAGTTGTGACATATAAACGGAAATATCTACAGGTCTATCGGCAACTACTAACCAAAATTCAAAATCAATCATATTATAAAAGTTTTTTAAACTTATTAAGACATTATCTTGAGCTTGAGGATCCAAGATAAAGATATTACGAGGAGCGATTTTTACACCTGTAACTTTTTGTTTATCACTACAGATAATCATTCCATTTTGAATACCATCAACTGGTAACCAATCTTCAGTATATTGACTACTTGCTTTGTTTGATTTCTTTGACATCTTTCACACACCAACCTTTCCAAATAAATTTATGCCTTGTTGTAAAGAATGTATAGCACTCTATAATTACAGTTCTAATATTATGATAATTAGGTATAGGAATAACAAGAAAGGCACATGTTAGACCAGGAATAACTGCTATTACTACTTGAATAGTATCATTCATTGGTAGAACCATTAGTAGTACCAATGATAATAATACTCCTGTTGCTAACAGTATTAAATCGAAAGGTTTAAATATACCTAATACCAGATTACCCCTTTTTGTATTAGCAGGTATTAAATAATTGTTCATCTATTATCACACTCCTATTATTTATTTGTGTTATTAATTGCCTTATCGTCAGCAATATTGTATTGAGCTCTTGGATCAGACTTAACATCACGAGCGGCATTGATAGAAGCACCAATAACCCCTTTGACACCTTTTACTGGATCATCAGGACTTCCTCCAAATTGATAAGCATTTATCTTCATATCAACTCTATTAGCAGCGAATTGAAGATCTTTTGCAGTACCTTGGACTTTTGCATTGCTTCTTCCAGCAGCAGATGCTAAATAATTTGTTGCCTGAGATTCTTTAATTTTTTCCATAACATTAGGATCAAATCTAGCAATATTTCTAAATGTCCTACCACCAATTGTGATTTCATCTTTACCTTGAGCTCTAGCTTGCTGTAATTCACTAGCAATTCTTTGATAATTACCGGTAATAACTTCACCATTACCAAAGTCATAAGATCCTGTAACATTCATATCTTTTAACGCTTCATCTTCTACCATTGATTTATGAGATTGAGCAGCTTTAGTAAGATTATCATATAATTCGGCCATCTTAGAAGCTTTACCTCCTAAACTACTACCCATAAACATTGCGGAAGCTCCAGACCTAGTTCTTCCAACAAAAGTAGAGCCACTACTTCTCAAAGCATTTCTTCTCTGCATAGCACTAAATACAGAGCTAGGAACTTTTTTATCATTTGTCATCAGTGCTTTACCACCAGCAAAAGCACCTCCTAATATTCCTCCGGCACCAGCGCCCAAACCTCTTAAAATACTTCTACCTGTTCCATATCCTAATTCTTTACCTTCAGAATATCCAGTTTTATAACTACCAATAGCAGAACCAGAAAGACCACCTAGTAAAGCAGCTCCACCTAAAGCAGCACCTACACCACTAAATAGGTGGCCATCACCTTTAATTCCAAATACATCCTTAAAGAATTTTGGTGCTTGTTTCATAAATACTAGAATACCTAAGATAACAAATATTGTGGCAAGACTACTAGTAAACCAGTTTGTACTTGTAGTTAAAACATTTAAACCACCATCGCTATCCATTAGCATTACAATTATGTATGCTCCAAAAGAGATAACAGCAAGTCTTATAAATAAATCTAAGTAAGTTGATGTTAAAGTTTTTACCCAATTACCAAAGGCTCCATCTTTTTCAGCTCCAGGTGTAATATAAGATATAATAGGAACTGGGGCAATTATACGAAGAACTGCAAGTTTAATTGATCTTACTGCAACATCTACAGTAAATCCTAAAACTATTATTCCCATTACTAATGAAAAGACAAAACCACCAATAATTGTATACTGCATAGCAAATACTTCTCCACCTGCATCACTATTTTCACAAGTATCATTAATATGATCAAGTAGATAAGATGGCTTAGTAGCATTATCAAAATAATGAATCGCATTTAAATCAGAATAACAAGCTGTATTTTCTTCCGTAAAGGAATCTTCTGTAGTTATTTCTGCATCTTCATTAATTAAAGTTGGGGTCATGAATGCTTTTGCAGTCATTAATGCCATCATTCCTCCCATATCTGACATATTATTACTATCAGCAGTATTATCAACATTAGATCCTAAAATCAATTTACCTAAAACATTTTCATTGATAACACTATCTTGAAATTGATATAAAAAACCAAATAATATACCGTTTTCGTTAATTCGTTCATTTAATGGATTTCCATCATTATTTGGAAAATTTATTGGAATAATCAAGGTAAGCATAATTAACATAACCGCAATTCTCACAACGATGGTTCCTGCACCCTTTTGCTTATCTTTATAATTATCTGGATTAATTATTATATTTAAAATAGTTAGAGATAATTTGAATATCATAAAGACTCCAAAAATCAACTGTAACCTAAGATATAAATCATTCATTGTGTCACCAGATAAAATTTCAGCATTGGCTACAGCAAAGAATACATCATAAATTCCTTCTAATAACCAGTATCCAAGGCTATCCAAAGCTGCAAAAATACTTCTAAAGAATTCAGCAAACCAACCTGGAGTATTCATAAAATCACTTCTCTTTCTTATTTAAAATAATCAGTACAAGTTGATGCATTAATAAAATCTAATAATACATCTATTAAAGTAGGTATTAAGAATAAGGCAATAGCTGCAATAAGTCTTATTATTAATTTACGATAAGCATTAGACATAGCTTTTTCATCGAAACCAAATATTGCTTTTATAAAATCAATAGCACTTAATAAAACAACTAGAATTGGTCCTATAACTCTAATATATCCCAAAATAGTTCTAAGAATTGAACCTACAGAACCTGGTTTTTCAGAAAATATATCAGAACAACCAATATTAGGTTGGTTCCAATTTTCATCAGAAATGGCATCATCTCTTTTCCAATTATTTTCATGAGCTTCTTCTACATCAGTTGAATAATCTTTATCAGCTTCTGTTCCAACTCCAAGAAAATCTACTGTAGTCATTCTAACATCTGCCAAAACATTTGCATATATAAACTTAGGACAGGTTAAATTGCCATTACTAATCATATCATTTTTTATCTCATTTTTATTTCTAAATTCAAATTTTGTAGCAGAATTATTTTGACTTTTTGCACTTGGCTTAATTGAATTTCCATCTTTTGTTATTGTTAATTCAATATTGTCATAACTATAATGACAACTATTAGAATCAGAACTAGTTAAGTCAAACTGGGCTTCTTCTTCTAATATACTCCAATCAGATTCTTCAGAATTATCTATAGTTCCAGAAACTGTTGTACATTTTTCTTCACCACCAGTACGAGGATTATCATTTATACAATTTGTTTTTGTTTTATATACCATTCGATATGGAACAAGACTAAAAATCTGCTTAGTATCAATAAAGGTTACATTTGGACAATTACCATCTTTTAAAGTTATTTTATTACCTGCTGCTATTTTATAAGGCCAAACAAAGTTTCCGTTGTCATCTATAGAATCTAGCACATTATCATTATCTGTTGAAGATAAGAGAACATCTACACCATTAAAGTTGTATTTACATCTAGCAGCCTCAACACCTGTAGTAAAAGCCATAAATAAAATTAATGCAAAAAGAATATAATGTAGCTTTTTCATAAAACTCCTCCATATACCATAAGTAAAGTATATCATAAACATCAAAAAAATAGCAATATAATTGCTATCTTTAATAAAAGATTTACATACTACTTGGGTTATTCCAACATTCACTCCACTTTTCTAATGTCTCATTTTCAGTAATAGTACCAACTATAGTAAATATTAAATTAACAATAGTAACTATAAAGAATATAAGAATTGCATATATACATCTTTTCAAAGCTTTTTTTAATACTTTTTTATTTTCTTTATCATCACTACCTATAACAGCTTTACCTAAATCAAAAGTACATAGAACTACTAAAATAATGGGGATAGCTATTTGAATGATAGGAAATACTCCATCTTTAATAATTCTTATTAAGAAATCAAAACCATAACAATTACTTTCTACATTTACTATAACATTATCTAATATTTGTACCATATAATCATCCTTAATATATGATAAAAAATAGCATAAAATTTATATTTTTATGCTACTTTTATATTAATCATTTCCAGCCGCTTGCCAACATTCACTCCAAGCAGTTAATCCTGGTGCACTATCTCCTACTATATCACTAACCATTGTAAATAGTAAGCTTACAATAGTAACAATAAAGAATACTAAAATAGCATAGATACATCTTTTAATTAACTTACCTTGAGCTTCTTTAACAGCTTTATCATCACTAGAGATAACCGCTTTACCTAAATCTAAAGTACCAAGTACTATCAAAATAATTGGGATACCAATTTGTAATACTGGAAATAATCCATTTCTTATTAATCTAACTATAAATAAGAAACCATTACATCCATCATCAGTATTAACATTATTTAAAATTTGTACATAATTCATTAAATTTAACATAATATTTCTCCTTTACTATATTAATAATATATAAATTATCAATATTTGTCAATCTTATCTTTTAAATAAACCAAATATCTTGCCACCTGCATCTTTATCTTTAGGTTTATTAATAAGTCCTACTTTGGATAAGAAATCAGCAAGTACTGGATTTTTTACTCTGTCATTTAAAGGTGGAATATTATAGAATACTTTAGTTCTACCTTCATATTCAAAGTCCATTATATCACTATTAGATAATAGGCTTTTATTTAATACTATTTTCCTACCTTTTAATTCTTCAAATACTCTTCTATTTCTCTTCATCAATTTATTTAATTTGATACTTGATGGTTCAATTAAATATAAAATATCTCCACAAGCACCTTCATTACTAGAATCATTTAAATCAACTAAGATAATAGAAGCATCTTTATGTTTAACTATTTCTGTCATGAAGTTTTCATCATTAACAGAAATCATATTAGACATATTAAAATATAAGAAATCATGACGATTTACTTCAATTGCTACTACACTCATTCCATATGTCTGTTCTAGTTCTTTCTTTAGCATATAAATAAGAGTAGTGCTACCTGCATGATCTGTTACATTTTTAATTCCTATTATTCTAGAACCACCCATTACTTTTTCATTAATGGTACTAGATAAATCATTTAATTGTTGGATGTGTGCAACATCTTTATAAGTATTTGGATGTTCTAAGAAATATTTAACTCCATCTATAGTAGTTGTAAAATTATATATTCCCATTGAAATAATTTTTGATAGGTAACTACTAGAACCTGATGTTTCATTATTAGGAAGTAAAAGTATAATTTTATCAGCATCAAGACCAATAGATATTTTTTGAATATTAGTAATATTATCATAGTCTTTAATAGCTGTTATATCTAGAATCATTCTTGCATAGAAGAAGTTTTTAAACATTTCTACTATTTCATCAGCAGTATGAACGCCATCAACACTTTTAATGACATCTATATCAAGTTGAGATAATAATGCTTTTGCCTCATTTGCAATAATTACGTTCATATTTTCCCTCCTAATTAATAGATTGTTCTAGTTTCTCCAACTACTTGTAAAAAACTACCTAAACCAAGTATATTTTTAACAACAGGTATATCAATATTAACAAAAGTTACAATAGTATAGTAAACACCATTTCTATCTTCGTCAGCACCTGTTGAAGATACTTGATGGGGTACATAACACCATCCATTATAACCAGGGCACTTTGCACCCTTATTATCATTTTGGAATTGAACCATTTGTTGATTATCAACATCATAAGTCATTCTTGTAATATAATCATTTATTTTAGTAATTGCTTCCTCATTATCAGGTCCTTCATATTGTTCGATTATATTAACTATCTGATTCTTAACGCGAAATGCTCTAGTATAGTTTACAGAATAAGCCATATAACCATTAATTAACATAACAAAAATTAAAATAACTTGTAAGGCAAAAACTTGTCCTATTGCATCTCTCATTAATAAATCACATCCTTTTTATTTTATGTTCTTCTATTATCCTTGTGGTTGTCTAACAACATCTTGTTGTGAAGTAACGTTATCATTCCAAGTATCTTCAATAGCAGGTTGAATAACATTAGGCCAGAAAATAGCAAAGAAAGCTGCAATAACACCTATTAAAACAATAGTTACTACTGTCATATTTAATTCTCCTGTCGCTTCTTTCATTAAAACATCTCTCCTTTCATATCTTACATAATTAATTATAACAAATAATTAGTGTTTTGTAACTACTTTTTTAACCTATCATTGTCAACATTGATCCAAGTATTACAATCATAACACTAACACCAGTAACAACAAGCATTATCATGGTTTGATTACCCATATGGTCAAGTCTTTCTTTATACTTAGTTTCTCTTGCTTTTGCTTGTAAGTTAGAAACGGTACGAGAAAACATTAAAAGACGTTCTTGTTTCTTTTCTTGTCCACCAAGACCTAAACGATAAAGAAGTCTCATCATTCTCATTGAATCTCTAACGGGATAAGCATTTGCAAAATCCATATAAGGGTTAATACTAGAGTCTCCTGAATTAATTTTTTCAATTAATTCTCTAAGACCTGGTTTAAAAATATCAGGAGCATCATTAATACTTTTACCAATTGCTACAGGTACAGTATAATGTTGTATTAATATTTCTAAACTCTTTAAATAGTATGGCAACATTATGTCAATATGATGCAAGTGAGATTTATAATATTTCTTTAAATTCATATATGGCATCTTAAATACAAATCCAGCGACTAATATTGCTAACATTACATTAATTAAACTAACATCATCTATAAATAAGAACATGAATAAAAAGAATATTCCAATAGCATAAGTAATTCTTTTTTGAAAAAGTGTATCTGGTTCTACTTTCTCACCATATTTTGCATAAACTAAGAAGTTATAATCATCTTCTCTTAATATTTCAAAATATTTCTTATTATCATTTATAAATTTTTTCTCATCAATAGTCTTATTATAAATTAATATAAATAAGATTACGATTGCTATAATAATTATTTCCATACTTACTCAACCCCTACATTCTCATTATAGTATTTTTCTCCTTTTAGAAGAAAGTAACTATTAAATATTATAATTCCATGAAGAATTAATTGAACCAAAATATTTTCAATTAAGGATCTATAACTTTCACTACCTAACATGTATTGAATAAGCATAACTAATAAGAATAGCATTACACCGTATTGTAAGAATTTTTTATGGAAGTTTGCTCTATCCATTCTATCACGATAAACACTTTCAACAAGGGTATCAATATCTAGTTGCATATTTTCTAAACTTTCTCCAGTGTCTCTAGCACCTTCTTTAGTTATTTGTAAGAATAACTGATGCATATTTTTTACAATGTAGTATGGATATTTATCATTCATATAGGCAACGGCATCATCAATAGAACCATTTTCATAAGACATATCTATAACTCTATTAACATCTGATAATACGGGATCTTCTAATACACCAGAGTCTCTTACTCCTTCAAGAGATTTAACAAAACTTTGAGTAGTAGCGAATTCCATAATAACGTTTGTTGTATATATTTGAACTTGCTCAAATATAAATTCACTATATATTCTTTTACATCTTAAGAATGATAAATAAGGTACGAAAGCGATAGCGATTAAGATGTATATAATAGATACTATTAAGTTATAAAAATACATGTAAGTAACAATTCCAGCGAAACCACCTAATATAAGAACTTGTATTAGGTATTGTCTTGCTGTATATTCTTGACCTAATTGTTTAGTTTTTTCTCGTACTACTTTAAAAGAATAAGGAGCAAATTTATCATATATTGCTTGTACTTGTTCCGTAATATATTTAGAAACGTTTTGTCCTTTATAATTTCTATATAAAAGAATTACAAGACCAATTAATAGTAATAAAAAGAATACCATTATTATTTCCTCCCTTCTTATACTATTTCATCATTAGAACTGTTAAAATTAGGTACTGTATTTATATTATTAACATTATTTACTTGATTAGGTACAGTATTTGTATTTACTGTATATACATTAGTAAAGTTAGTTGGGTTTGGATTAATATTAGGAGTATTAACTATATTATTAGGTGTATTTACATTATTATCACTAATATTATTTATTTCATTAACTTTACTATCTAAATCATCCATAGAATCTCCTTTAGTAAATAGATTATCTATAAATATATTTTGGTTTTCTAGATATTCTTTTAAGTATTTACTAGGCATATTCTGAACTGGAGATTTACCAAATGTTTTTTGATATAGAATATGTGACTGTGGTTTATTATCTTCATCAACATAAAACTCTACAACTTCATCTACTTCACGATGGAATTTACCATACTCTTTACTGTAGTATGCTTTTATATGAACACCAAGTTGAATATAACGATAGATGGTGTTAAGAAATTGATCTACATCAATATCACTTTCAAGAAGTGAATACATACGGTATGGTATAGCACTTGCTTTATCAGCATGGATTGTAGATAAAATATTATGTCCTGATGAGATAGAGTTACGAACTGCTGTTACAGCTTCAGCACTACGAACTTCTGATAATAATATCCATTTAGGATTTTGTCTCATGCAGGTAACCAAAACATCGGTATAACTTGCTATGTTATTTGTTTTCATAGCAACTATATCACGATGAGGGAATATTCTATCCAAATGAAGTTCTAGAGTATCTTCTATAGTAATAATTTTTTCATTTTCTTTAGTATGACTTGCTAAATATTTAACAAACTCTGTTTTACCTGAACCAGTTTCACCACTTACAATGATATTACAATGTCCTTCAACACATTTCATTAAAATATCATGGATGTTAGCAGTAAAATAATCTTCACTAAGTAGTTTTTCTTTACTAAGTCTAATTTTAGCTGGAGTTTTACGAATAACAACAGCTATTCCATTAGTAGCAATTGAATCATGTACAAAGTTAAGACGAAGTTCAGTAGATTCTGCATCTAGGAAAGGTTTTGCATTATTAAATGTTGTCCCCATTACGTTAGAACATTGAAAGGCTAATTTTTCTACAAATGCATCATTTAGCCCTTCAATCTCTACTCTTTTGGACCCATCTGTTAATGAACGAACCCAAATTTGGCCATGATTACAATACGAAATATCTGTTATATCATCATTATCTATTAAGGATTTAAATAAACCAAAATCTAACTTATCAAATATGGAATCATTCATTTAACACACTCTCCTTTTTATCTTGTATATGCTAAGTCTTCTTCTGTCATTGCAGTAACATTATTTATGAAATTACGTAAATCTTCACTAGATAAATTTACATCACCTGGTTCGTCTTCTAAAGACTCTGCTGTAGGTACAGGGATTATTTCTGATTCATAAGCTCTTAAGTAACTAGCTTTACGAAGCAAGATATGATATTCTTCTGGTACAGCAAAGATAATTTGTGCTGGTACTGTTTTTTCCTCTATATTGGCAAAAACGTTATTACCATTACTATCATATACTGCTAATACTTTAACGTTTTCTAGTAACTTACCAATCATTATTCTATCATCTGCTACTACACCTTCAGCATTTTCAGCAGCATTTTGAACTTTTAGATAGATATCTATATAATTACCTGGATAGATAGAGTTACTATAAGTACTAGACATATCAACAGATAAGTTATATAAAACGTAACCTTTTGGATAATCTAAGATAATACTATCTGGTAATTGTTCACGTGATACAACACTTCTTTTATAGAATAAACTTCCTTGAGGTATTACACTATCACCTTGAGAATACATATCAACAACATCAGCGATGTTAGTAATAATATCACTATTATTATCTATCATTGATCTAGGTATTTCCATTGTTCCTACCATATCTTCAGTAATTTGAACTCTAGGATTAATTTCTTCTAAAGCATATGGTACAGTTACTGGAGTAATAGCTTGGTTAATACGCATATTATAACCAACGTATAGTATCACTATAGCCAAAATAACGCCGACAACTGTTACGGTATTTTTGTTAGTAAAAAATTTCTTAATTCCAACAACTAAATTATTCATATTTCCTCCTTTTTATTATTTTCCTATTTCTTCTATTTCACTATAATCAAGTTCTCCTGATCTAATTAATTTAGTTACATAATCATTTGCATAATAATTAGATTCTAAGATTGCATCTATTTTATTAGTAATTGTCATAGTACCATCCTCTGTTCCATCAGTAGTTGCAACTGTTGAAGATGTAACTAGAACACTGACTTTAGGAGGAGTTTCATTTATATCATAAAATTTAATATTATAATCTCTTCTATTAGAAACATTTTGAGCAAATCTTCTAACAAAACTTTCTACAAATCTTTCTTTATCAATACGTGTTAGACCGCTTAAGCGGTAATAACCGTAGTCTACTGCATCGGTCATTGCCGCTTCGGTCGTTTCTCTAAGTAAGTAGTAATCAAGCTCATTACCAGTTTGATAATTTTGCATTATATTAACAACGCCGAAAGTAATTATTGCTATAAGAATTATTCCGACTATTAGCATCGCTTTACTCATAAACTATCTACTACCTCCTTGTAATATGCTAGAGACTGCATTGTATTCTCTCATACAACCTTTAGTATCTTCAATAATACCTTGACATGTAGCACTATCACCTGTGCCATCTTGATTATTACATCCAATTAGTCCTCTTTGTATTAATGCCCCACTACTCTTTAACTGTGTTAAGAAAGGGCTTGTATATACAGTAATACCTGCTACATTATTATTGGCTGCATTAACATTAGAATCTTCATAAGCTGGTTTATCATAATCATTGTCGTTATCTCTATTGTATTGTCTAATTCTGTCCATATCTTCAGATGTTAGATTTATTTCATAATCAATATATTTATCACTATATACATCATCACCTAGTGATTGAATTTGTTCTAGTAGTGCTACTGGTTGAACTGGATAATCTTCATTTTCTAAGTTAGTAGCTTCACAAGTCCAGTTAAATCCTGCAGTTCTTGAATTGTTACTTCCATCATTTGATGGGAATAATTCATCTAGAGATACTGGTCTAAATCTATGATCTTCAGCAGGTGGATTATCAGGATCATCATCTTTTTCTTCACATTCTGGATCTTCTGGTGGACAATCATCTGTTGTATCATCACCTATAGCATAGAAACAACTTATATCAAAGTCCCAACCAAAGTAACCATAGTTTTCAATTGAACCTTTGATGTTATAGTCAATTTCTGAGACAATTTCTTGTTTTTGTTCTTCAGTTAAGCTAGAAGCATCACCGTTTTGATTAACTTTCCAATCATACCATGCAGTATTAATAGGAATTGAATTTAATTTAGTACAGTATTCATTACCTACATAAGTGTAGAAATCTTCTTTTCCAGGTTCCATAGAATGAACTGGACGTCCTGTCTTATTATTAATCCATGTTCCTGGGAATGTAATTATATTATGATAATTCCAAGGATCATCATTACCATCTTCACAAGTACCAGTAACTAATTGAACCATAGATTCAAATGTTTGACTGTCAGCTCCTGCCCAAGTATCAGTTACATCGCTACTATTCATATTTTGATGAGCTGTAAAATCTTCTGTCCAATCTTCTTTATTATCTTTTGTATCATCTTTATCTTTATTTTCGACAACTATTTTATAATCTGTTCTTTCATTAGAACATTCTGCTGCTTCACTTTCACAAGCTTCTTTATTTTTGATATATTCTTGTACAGCATTTTCATAGTCTTTTTGTGCTTGAGCTTCAGTATATACAGTATTAGATCCACAAGAACCAGACCAATAACAACTATCTGCACACCAAGTATTATTCTTATGAAGAGCCATCATTATTCCATTTCCATTAGGTCTATAATGTTTATTATATCTACTGTATGAAACAGTACCATTCCACATACCAATTGTTCTTTGTGTTTGAGCAAGACTTCTAAAATAGTATGGTCCTAAAGCACAAATTGGAGCATTTTCACCTGCTACACTACCATAATCAGAAACCCAAGTGCCTCCACTATAATGCCCACTAGGATTATTTTGCATGTAGTTATATAATGCTGTAGCATCTCCTGTTCCAGGACAAGCATTAGCAAGTTTTTGTACTTCATAGAAACTATCATTTGGTGCTGGTAATATACTAAGTGCTTTAACATCGTCATGAGTTATTTCTTCTTTTTTAGATGTTTTAGTTGTTCCACTATTTTCATATACTTTACTATAACAACTATCTATACATTTTTGTGAATATTCTCCACCATCGCATTCTTGTACACAAGCATCAAAGTCTTCATTTGGTCCACCTGCATCAAAACCTCTACCACCATTTATACATACTGGTGATGGATAACATACGCTTTTTCTAGATGGTGGTGGTGCAGTATATTTAGAATCACATTCAACTTTTGATTTAATTTCTATTAAATATTGGAAACAAAGTCCAGCTTCTGTAGCGACAGGATCACTAAAGTTAACTTCTATTTCCTCTTTACATGTAACTTCACAGTTTTCTATTTCAGATGGAACATCGTCTATATGATAATATTTATTCATCGTTTCATAGTTATTGTTACTAAAAGCATCACATACTAGCTCGTCCGTTTTTTTAACATCTTTAACTTCTTTATAAGTATTATCAATTGTAATGTCGTTGCCTCCAGTAGCACTATTAACTGCTTCGTATAATTCTTCTGCTGTATTTATCCAACCTTGAACAACGTCAGCGGAATAAGTTTCATATACTTTTTGGGAATAACAATATGAAACAGCATTTTGCATTATTTCATTGTTTCCCCATTTATTACGATAATTCGCACAAATAGCTTGATTATATAATGGATTGTTTACAAGTCCATCAACATTAAGTTGCATATTACCGATGGCAGTTCCAGCATCAGATACACAAGGTTCTTCCATATCTTCTTTTAAGAAAAATTCTACAGAACCACCATTATCAATAGTAAATGTTGCGGATGCTCCATTATTGAAATCTCCTGAAGTACCATTTTCAGTATTACCGTCTGCATAGAATGTGTATGTTAAATTAAGACCAGAGTTATTTGTTATGGTAACATTATTTTCATCATATTTAACATCAATCTTTGCAAGATAATTATCTCTAAATGTTTCTGCGCCACATACTTCATTATTTGCAGCTTCTACCATATCAGCATTAGATAATGATATACCAAGAAATGCTGCAAGTCCCATTAAGGGAATCATTAATAAACTATACTTCTTCATTGCTCTCACCTTCTTTCATCCTTTCGGCAATTTTTTCATATTTTTTGTTTGTTTCAACCGTAGAATACTTCATTTTTTCACCCTCCCGTAATTCTCTAGCATCTACTCTGAATGAATAAGCATCACTAGATCCATAGAATCTTGTACATGTATATAAAGTTAACAGCATATCATTTGAATCAACATCTACATCCATATCATACATACTATCACTTTTTGCTTTTTTAATATATTCATCTAATTCTTCATCACTAAATGTATCATAGTAGGAAGAAGATTGTGAATCTTCATTAAGTGTTACTCCATATATTCTATAGATTGATGTTTCTCCATCTGGTCCTGTAAACTCTATAAACTGATTTTCTTTTATGAACTCAGGATAGATAAAAGACATTAATTGTTCAAAATAAGTCATACTATCATCACCTATGATAGGGTTACTTGAAACATTTCTTATATTGTGAGATATGTAAGTAAAATGATTACTATTTTCATCAGGAAATGAATTGGTCCAAGCATATTGATAACTTCTATCTTCTATGTCTTTTTCATTATTTCTCGCAATTAAAGCTAAATCTATATTTGTTCCTTCTACTCTCAGCCAACCTGTGACATCATCACCATATGTTGCTGCCTCTTTTATTTTATCACTTTCATCAGTAATTGTAAAATTACTTGTTTTGCCCCAGTTTAGATATATTAGTAAAGAACAAGAGATAATAAAGATTATAATGATTAATAATACTATTACAGACTTCTTTTTTACTTTCATAATTTACTCCTTTTTTAACTTACAAGTGTATATGGATCATCAATTGTACCACTACCACTTTTTATTACAACATCTTCACCAAAGTAAGCTTTTACTTTAACTCCTGCAGTTGTTGTATCTGGAGCATTTGAATAAGTAACTGTACCACTTGATCTAACAACTGCTTTAATACCGGCTTCTTTTGATGAATCTATTAACCAATATCCACTATCATAGGTATTACCAATTCTAGCACTAAATATATCAAAGGTAGATGGAATGGTAACTAGAAGATTATATTTTTTAGTATCATGTTTACCTTCATAAGTAATTCTTCCATCATATATTGGAACACTTATTTCTTTATTTACAAATAGCTTTGTATCTATATATCTTGTCATATCATTTTTTATTTGATAAGCAATATTTCCTTCTTGATTAGGATTATAAACTTTTCTTTCTTGTTCATTTTCATAACTTATATTAACTTGTCTATTGTTTGATGTCAATGTAGAATCCATAATAACTTCTGTTGTACCATCATCTAATGTATTACTTATTCTAAAAGTATATCCTGAATATTTAACATATTCTCCAACTTCTCTTTCATTAAGATTACTACTGCTTTTTCCTTTTTTATCTTCTAGTATTATATATGGATTAGTTGAACTACCATCTCCATCTAAAATAGATGTACTAGCTTTTAAAGTTACAGCAGGAACAACATTTAGAAGATTAGTCTCATCTGATACTGCTAAACTTTCTGGATAGGCTGCAACACCTGTAATACCCCAAGCAGAATTATCATCTGCTATATTGGCATACCAAGTATAATTAGTTTTACTAAGATAACTTGAAGTACCATCATGGGTCATATTATAATCTTGTAATGATAGAATACCAACATTTCTCTTAGCAGATTGTCTTGTACATTCAGTAGTACTAGTATTATCTGCATTAACTTTATCATCACACCAAGTACTTGACTTAATTAGTTTTTGATATCTTGGTTCTAATAAATTATAGAAATAATCATTTAACCATTTATCTAGAGAACTATCTGTAAATTTTCCATCATTTGTATAATCTACATTAGCAAGAGCATCATTACTAGCTATTACAACACTATTATCATTATTAACTTTTACTATTCTAAATAGCATATTATTAAACATTAGATAGTTGTTGTCAACTTGTCCTCTATAGTAATTATTTGTATCTTTTGTCGCTTCTTTTACAACTGTTGATAATCTTTCTTCTACTTTAACTGTTCTAGTAACTGTAGTATTATTATCAAGACTATCTCTTATTCTATATGTAATTTTATAAGTACCTACTTTAGAAGTATCAACTTCACCTTTTACTGTAACATCATCTACATTCATTTCACCATCAGTATTATCAACTACACTTTTAATACCTGGATCAGTATATTCACTTCCTCTACTAACTTTTTGTTCAGTATCACCATTAAGAGTTATTACTGGTCCTTCATGATCTGTATCTGATTCATATTTACCACACTTTAAATAAGTATAGTATTCATATTTACCATCTTTTAATACTGCTTTAACAGTAGAATCATTTACATCACAAACTTTATTTGAATATGGTATTAGTAAATCATCAAGATAGTTTTCTTGTACTAAAGTTGATAGAGTAACTGTCATAACTCTACCTTCTTCGCTAGGAATAAAATTTCTGTTTACTTGATAATATCTTTCACCGGCAGCGGCAAATGTTTCTTCATTATCTTTAAATATTTTATTTGGATAATAGAAACCAAAGAAAAATATTAAAAATACTACTAATATTACTGCAACTATTTCAATAATTCTTATAATTTTCTTCTTATCAAATTTCTTTTTTTTCATCTTTTTCTACCCTTTCTATATAACAATATATACATATCTTTCATTTCTAAAAGTAAATATTAAACTAATATTACTATCAGAAGCAATATCATCAGGGATTCTAAAATATGCATAATTACCAAAATAATCACTTGAAACTAAATTAGTTGTTACTATTGTTTTGTTTTTACCATTTGTATCCTTATATCTTATTTTAGCATATATATTTGAAAAGTCAACAAAACTCTTACCTGTAAAATAATCACTTGTAAAGGCTAATTCTAATACTTTTCCAGTTGGTGGTGTTAATTCTACATCTTTAGTACCACAAGAAAATTCATCACATTTATATGTACTATAGGTTATAGAGTCTGTTAAGCTTGCTCTTGTTATTGTTAAGTTTCTATCATTTGGAAATGTTGCTTTATCATTTAAATTAAATGTTTCTTTTGTTTTGACATCTCTTACATCTTGAACACTTAATTTTGTCTTTTTTAAGAGCATATTATTAGTAACATCGTGATAGTATAAAACGTATTTGCTAGGATCTAAATCTTTATCTACTCTATATACTAAGATAAAAGTTACATCATCTCCACCTGCTACTTCTTTATTTCTATCATACGAAGTGCCTAAGTCTTTAAAATAATCATAACTTTTAGCATCATATCTATATTGATTGTTTTTATTCATAACTCTAAATCTATCTATATTGATGGCTCTAGAGTTACTTGCTTTATTTACAACTGTAATATTTAACACTAAGTATGAGTAATTTGAATTTTTATTAATGATAGTACCATTACTTTCTCTATCTGTTAGATAACTACTATTAACAGTAATATCATAATAGTTAGCATTAAAGGTATTTCCTTCTTTATAGGTTCTATGTAGAACACCAAAATAATAATATGTATATCCAGTAAGAGAGATAATTAGTATTATTATAATGGTATTACAGACTAATTTGTGTTCATGATATACATATTTAGCATTTCTAATAAACTTTTTTATATTTCTTGTTATTTTATCTTTATCAAATTCAATGTTAACTTCAAATTCTTCTCTATCTTCTTCTTTAATATCAAGATATTCTTCATCATTTTTAAAACCAAATTTCTTTAAATCTATTCCTAGGAATCTAATACCAAATATTACAAAGACTACGTATTGGAAAATACTTGCTATGTTAAGTAAGTCTCTTGCAGCCATAATAGCAGGTATTGAAGATAGTTCTGTGTAACTATTAAAGTAACTAGTGATATAGATGAATAGGCCAAGGATAAAGACATATTCTAATAAAGGTATTAGATATATTTTCCATGGTTTCTTTTTATACAATAATAGAACTATTAAAGTTATAGTTACTACAATTACTAGAAGAACAGAAATTATTACTAAGACATTAATGTGACTACCAATAGATTCATAGTAACTGTTATAACTTTCTGTTTCGATAAAGTCATTAACAAAAGTTCTTAAGAAAGTTATCTTATAGAAAATATAAGCACACAAAAGAATAAGAGCTAAATGAATCTTTTGGAAGTATTTGATTAATAAAGCATAAGGCCTTCTAAGTATCATAAGTTTAACACCCCTTTACCTTAAATATAGTATATCTTAAATTTTATAATTTGAAAAGTATTTATTAAGTGATATAATGTAAAAGAGGTGAATGTATTTGAAAAAATTAATTATTTTAACGTTGATAGTTGTATCTACATTAATGCTTACAGGTTGTGAGGATGATAGCAATGTTGTAAGAGAAATAGATTATAGTGAGTTTGAAGAGAAAATTGATAATAAAGATAGTTTTATTTTGGAAGTTATTCAAACGGGATGTAGCCATTGTGAAGAGTTTTCTCCTAGATTTAAAGCTGTATTAAAGACTAATAATCTAGAAGCTTTTTCTATTAATATTTATAATTTAACTGATGAGGAGTTAGAGAAATTTGATAAGTTAATGACAATTAGTGGTACTCCTACAGTGGTTTTCTTTGAAGATGGTGAAGAAAGTGGTAGATTTTCTGGAGCTGTATCTAATGAAAAACTTAAAGAAGAGTTGAAAGATGCTGGTTATATAGAATAGAAAAAAGTAGTTCAAAAATGAACTACTTATTTTTTTTAGCATCTGCTTTTTTTCTTTCTTCTGTATTTAAAATACGTTTTCTAAGTCTAATAAAGTTGGGTGTTACTTCAACTAACTCATCTGAATTTATATAGTCAAGAGCATATTCTAAGGTGATAGGACGAGGACGTTTTAAAACTACAGTATGATCACTTCCAGCAGCACGCATGTTTGTTAGTTGTTTTCCTTTAACGACGTTAACTGCTAAATCATTATCACGATTACATTCTCCTATTATCATACCTTCATATACTTCTGTACCAGGTTCGATAAACATAGTTCCTCTATCTTCAAGATTTCCAATTGAATATGCTGTAGCATTACCGTTTTCTACGGAAACAAGAACACCAAGCTTACGTTCTCCAATATCTACATTTTCATATGGTTCATATGATTTAAAGGTATGACTCATAATACCATAACCTTTTGTCATAGTCATAAAGTCAGTTGAAAAACCAATAAGACCACGAGATGGTATTGTATAGTTAAGTCTAACTTGATTTTCAAAGTTAGTCATATTAGACATAACTCCACCACGAGTACCTAAGTGTTCAATAACACTACCTACTACATCCTCTGGTACTTCTATTTGTAAATCTTCCCAAGGTTCATATTTTACACCATCTATTTCTTTAATAATTACTTTAGGTTTAGATACTTCAAGTTCAAAACCTTCACGACGCATATTTTCTATTAATATTCCAAGATGTAATTCTCCACGACCAGAGACAAGAAAGCTATCACTGCCATTAGGCTCTACTTTTAATGATACATCTTTTTGAGTTTCTCTAATTAGTCTTTCTTCTATTTTTCTAGCAGTTAGTATTTTTCCATCACGACCAACAAAAGGGCTAGTATTAGTACCAAATGTCATTTGTAGAGTTGGTTCATCTATATGTAAAACAGGAAGAGGAAGATTATCTCCCATATTACAAATAGTCTCACCTACTGATATATCAGCTAAACCTGCAATAGCGACAATATCTCCTGCTTCAGCTTCATTTATCTCTATACGATTATAACCATAATATCCAAATAATTTTTGAATTCTAAAGTTTTTAACAGAACCATCTAATCTAAGACAACTAACCATCTCACCAGTCTTAATAATTCCATTATGTACACGACCAATACCAATACGTCCTACAAACTCATTATAATCAAGTAATGCAGGTTGAAATTGTAATGGTTTAGTATTATCTCCAGTAGGAGCAGGAATTTTTTCTATAATTAAATCAAGTAGTGGTTCAAAACCTTTCTTTTGAGTAGTAATATCATCAGATAAACTACAGGTTTCATTTAAAGCACTTGCGTAAACTACAGGGAAGTCTAATTGATCTTCATCAGCGCCAAGTTCTATAAATAGATCAAGTACTTCATCAACAACAGATGAACATCTTGCACTAGGTTTATCTACTTTATTGATTACTACTATTGGTTTAATTCCTGCTTCAAATGCTTTTTTTAAAACAAATCTTGTTTGAGGCATAGCACCTTCATAAGCATCTACAACAAGGATAACACCGTCTACCATATTCATAATTCTTTCTACTTCACCACCAAAATCAGCATGTCCTGGTGTATCAAGAATATTAATACGATATCCGTTATAGTCTAAAGCAGTTGTTTTGGCAAGAATTGTAATACCACGTTCTTTTTCTAAGGCATTAGAATCCATTGATACATTACTAACATCTTCATTATCACGAAACATACCAGATGTTTTTAAAATACCATCTACTAAAGTCGTTTTACCATGATCGACGTGAGCAATAATTGCTACATTTCTTTTTTTCATATTTATCACACTCCAAAATACGTTCTAAATTATAACACATAAATAGAAAAAATACTAGAGTTTTCTAGTATTTAAATTAATCTTGCAATTTGTTTTTCTGATAGACCTGTATATTCACATACTTTAGGAATAGGTAATCCATCTTTAAGAAGATTCTTAGCGATAGATTTTTTCTCATTATTAGCACCCTTTTTAATGCCATCCTTCTCTCCCTCTTCTTTAAGACTTCTCATCATCTTTTCATTTTCTTTCGTTTCATCATATAGTCCAACATCATCAAGATTATAGTGATTGTCTTTTTTTCTATCATTATCTAAACTCTCCTTACCTAAGACTTGCAATTTGTTTTTCTGAAAGACCAGTTAATTCACTAATTAAGGGGATATCCATCTTTTTATCAAGCATTGACTTAGCAATAGATTTTTCACGTTGCTTAGCACCTTTCTTAATACCTTTTTTCTCCCCTAATATTTCTCCCTCTTCTTTAAGACTTCTCATCATCTTTTCATTTTCTTTCGCTGCATCATATAGTCCAACATCATCAAGATTATAGTGATTGTCTTTTTTTTCTATCATTATCTAAACTCTCCTTACCTAAGACTTGCTATTTGTTTTTCTGAAAGACCAGTTAATTCACTAATTAAGGGGATATCAATCTTTTTATCAAGCATTGACTTAGCGATAGATTTTTTCTCATTATTAGCACCTTTCTTAATACCTTTTTTCTCCCCTAATATTTCTCCCTCTTCTTTAAGACTTCTCATCATCTTTTCATTTTCTTTCGCTTCATCATATAATAATACGGTATTAACATC
>CALVUV010000004.1 GCA_944363685.1 uncultured Bacilli bacterium | reverse complement strand
TTCACTATTAATATTATTAAACTAATAAAGAAAGTTATACTTTTATTTTTTTAGAATAAGTTTTATTAGGTGAAGTAATCTATGAAGAAAGTATTAGTTATGTTGTTATTATTTTTAATTCCTTTAAATGTATTTGGTAAAGAAGATACTTTTGATACTGCTAGAAGTAGTATTGTAATGGATTTAGATAGTGGACGTATTTTATATGAAAATAATGCTGATGAGAGACGTTTAATTGCATCTATTACTAAGATAATGACTTGTATAGTAGCTTTAGAAAATGGGAATTTAGAAAAGCAAATAAAAGTTTCAGATGAAGTCTTAAAAATGTATGGGACTAGTATTTATTTAGAGGTAGGAGAAAAAATGAAATTAATTGATTTACTTTATGGATTAATGCTTAGAAGTGGTAATGATGCTTCAGTTGTAATTGCTAAAGCAGTGGCAGGATCAGAAGAGAAATTTGTTAAGATGATGAATGATAAAGCTAAAGAGATTGGAATGACTAATACAACTTTTAGTAATCCTCATGGTCTTGATGAAGAGACTAAAAATTACTCTACAGCAAGAGATATGGCTAAGTTATCAAGATATGCTTATAAAAATAAGACTTATAGAAAAATTATAGGCACAGAAGAATATAGAGTACAAACTGATAGTAAGAGTTATCTTTGGTATAATAGAATGAAATTACTTGGAAATTATAAATATTGTACTGGTGGAAAAAATGGATATACTCCTAGTGCAGGGAAAACACTTGTTACAACCCATAAGAAAAGTGATTTAAATATTACTGTTGTCAGTTTAGATGATGGTGATGAATATAATAATCATGAGGATTTAGCAGAGAATATTTTTGATAGTTATACTAATTATAATATTGTTGATAAAAATAATTTTGATCTTATAATTGATGATAATAAATATTATATAAATAAATCTTTTACTTATCCTTTAACAGATGAAGAGAAAGATAATGTAAAAGTACTAGCTAGTATAGATGAAGAGATGAATAATGGTAAAGTTGGTAATCTTACTGTTAGTCTTAATAATGAAATATTAAAGAAAATTCCTATTTATATAAAAGAAGATGAAAAAAAAGAAAACTTCTTTACTAGGATATTTTCCTAAGTCTAAAGAAGTTAATTGTTGGTCTTGCATTAATTCTTATATCATATTCTGTAGTACCAATACCTGATGTAATATAAAATTTAGTATTATTTATCTCATAATAATTATTTCTATATTTAGATGCATTATCTTTATTAGATAAATTAATTAAATAAGGTATTCTAATCTCTCCTAAATGAGAATGTCCTGATAAAGCTAAATCAACAGGATAATTATCTATAAAATCATCTATATAATCTGGTTTATGAAACATAGCAATTGTATAAATATTAGGATTATAATTAGTAAAAGCTTTTGGATAATTAATTACTTCATTATTAGTATTTATTCCTACTAACATTAATGGAGTATTACCATTATAATAAATAAGTTCATTACTATCATCTAAAATAGTAAAACCACAGTCTATTAGTATTGATAAAGCTTCATCATTATCATATTCTCCTAATACTGCATATTTGCCTAGATTAGAATTTAATTTTTTTAATTCTTTAACTAATTTTTTTCTACTATTAGTAGTTAATTCTTCTTTACCTAATAGATCTCCTGTAAATAAAATTAAATCTGGGTTTCTTTTATTAATTGTATTAACTGTATCTTTTAATAAATTAATATCATTATAATGTAAATCACCAAATTGGACTATTTTAAGACCTGTTAAATCATCTGTTATCTTAGAGTTTGTAATTGCTTCTTCATTAACTATAATACTAGTTGTTCCAATTTTAATTACATATAATATTGAAATAAAAGCGATTAGAAAGATTATAATAATAGTTAATACTATTCGTTTCACTATTTTTTTTACTTTTTCATTTTGTTTTTCTCTATCTATATCTTTTTGTTTATCTTTATTTAATTCTATTCTACTATTCATTTTTATCCCTCTATAATAGTATATAAGAAAATATGATTTTTTTAAAGTAGTCTTTTATCTTACTTTATCTATTTCTTCTTTTAATCTTTCATAAGTTAGACTTCCAAAACTAGTAAAATCAATATATCCCTTAGAGTTTATTATATATGTATTTGGATAAGTTGTAACATGATATTTTGTAAATAATTTATTTTTTGCCATTAAAGATGTAAAGGTATAGTTATTTTCTTTTAAAAATTCTATTATATCTTCTTTAGGATTACGAGAAGTATTAGCGATTGCTAATATGATAACATCATCTTTATTTTGGTTATAGTCATTGTATAGTTTTTCAATATGAGGTAGTTCATCTAAACATGAAAAACAATCTATAGCATAGAAATGTAAAATAATTGTTTTGCCTTTATAGTTTTCTAAAGAATGAACTTTTCCAGATTGATCTTTTAAAGTAAAGTTTATTGGTGTTTCAAGTTCTACTTTTCCTGTACTTTTTACAGGTTCTTCTTTAACTGATTCCATTGTAAAGCCTGTATAAGATACGTAACAACCCATAACTATAATAATAATTGCACCTATTTTTACAATATAATTTAAGATATTTTGTTTTCTTTTAATGATATTTAAGACTTTAGTAGTAAATAGTCCTAAAATAATAAATGGTAGTAAGAAACCTATAGCATAAACTAGAACAAATAAATTTCCTATTAAAGCAGTACTTGCTGTGCTAGCCATTATTAAAGTTGATGATAAAGCTGGTCCTACACAAGGAGTCCAAGCGAATGAGAAGAGAAAGCCCATAAGGAAGGCAGTCTTTTTACTCATTTTATTGGGATTAAAATTAATCTTTAATTTCTTTTCTTTATTTAAAAATTTTACTTTTAAAACTCCTAACTGGAATAGTCCTAGTATTACTATTATAATACCTCCTATTTCTAGGAATATTTTTCTATTGTCTTTAAAGAATAAACCTAACCCTGTAAAAGATAATCCTAAAATAAAGAAAGACATGGATATTCCTAAGATAAAGAATAAAGTATAGATTAGAACTACTTTCTTTTTATAAGTAACATTACCTTTTTCATCTATTTCTTTAGCATTAGTAGCAAGATAACCCATATATAAAGGTATTAAGGGAATAACACATGGTGAGAAAAATGATATTATTCCTTCTAAAAATATGGCAAAGATTTGTACTAACTCACTCATTAAATCACTCTCCTAGAAAATTCTAACAAAAAATAGAGTATAGCGGGCTCTAATTTTCTTTTGTATTTAATATAGCAAGAAAAGCATCAGGAGGTACTTCGACACTACCAATTTGTTTCATCTTCTTCTTACCTTCTTTTTGTTTTTCAAGTAGTTTTTTCTTACGAGTAATATCTCCTCCATAACATTTAGCAAGAACATCTTTTCTTAAGGCTTTAATATCAGTTCTAGCGATTACTTTATTACCAATTGATGCTTGAACTGGTACTTCAAATAATTGTCTTGGTATTACATCTTTTAATCTATGAACTATTAATTTACCTCTATTATAGGCAAAGTCTTTATGAACAATAACACTTAAAGCATCTACTACTTCACCATTTAATAAGATATCTAATTTTACTAAATCACTTGCTTCATAGCCTATTACTTCATAGTCAAAAGATGCATATCCTTTTGTAATTGACTTTAACTTATCAAAGAAATCATAAACTATTTCTGATAGTGGTAATTTATAGATAAGACATACTCTCTCATCATCTAGATAATTCATATTAATAAATGTTCCCCTTTTATCTTGACATAGTTCCATTAAAGGACCAATATAGTCTTTTGGGGTATAAATTGAGGTTCTAACGAATGGTTCCTTTATTTCTTTTATCTTAACTTTAGGGGGCATTTTATTAGGAGCATCTACTGATATCTTAGAACCATCAGTAAGGGTTACTTCATAAATAACTGAAGGAGTTGTGGCAACTACATCGATATCAAATTCACGTTTAATACGTTCTATTGTTACTTCCATGTGTAATAGTCCTAAAAAACCTGTTCTAAAACCAAAACCTAAGGCAACTGATGTTTCTGGTTCATAGATAAGGGCAGCATCATTTAGTTTTAACTTAGCAAGGGCTTCTCTTAAGTCTTCGAATCTATTAGTTTCAAGAGGATAAAGACCACAGTAGACAACACTTTTTAACTTTTTATATCCTGGTAGAGCTTTTACCTTTTCTTTAGTAGAATTTAGAGTAATAGTATCACCAACATGAACATCACTAATACTTTTAATAGAAGCATAGATATACCCTACTTCTCCTGTATTTAGAGAATTAACTTCTACTTCTTTTGGAGTATTTTTTAGAATAGATAATACTTCATAACTAGCACAGCTTTCTAACAGATAGATTGTATCACCTTTTTTTACACTACCATTAAATATACGAACTGCTGTTAAAACTCCACGATAAGAATCATAAATACTATCAAAGATTAATCCTTGTAAAGGTTCTTCTTTACTACCTTTAGGAGCAGGAATTTTAGTTATAATAGCATTTAACAATTCTTTTATACCCTCACCTGTTTTGGCACTAGTTAAAATAATATCTTCTTCATCAAATCCTAGATTAGTAAGTTCTTCTGTTACTTTAGGAATATCTGCACTAGGTAAGTCTATTTTATTAATAACGGGAATAATAGTTAAATTATTATCAAGAGCAAGATAAAGATTGGCAAGTGTTTGTGCTTCTATTCCTTGGGTTGCATCTACTATAAGAATAGCACCTTCACAAGAAGCAAGAGAACGATTAACTTCATATGAAAAATCAACATGACCTGGAGTATCAATTAAATTTAATAAATATGTTTTATCATTATATAAATAATTAATAGATACAGCATTTAACTTAATAGTAATGCCACGTTCTCTTTCTATATCCATAGAGTCTAGCAACTGCTCTTTCATTTCTCTTTCAGTAACTGCTTTAGTTTCTTCTAAAATTCTATCTGCTAAAGTACTTTTTCCATGATCAATATGAGCAATTATAGAAAAATTACGAATGTTTTCTTGTTTCATAAACTTCACCTACTTAAAAATATAGTAACATAGTTACTACATTATCATATTTTAAAGAAAAAAGTATAGATTGTCTATACCTTTATCTAACTTGTTCTCCTGTTATTCTTAATTTACCTTTCCAAACTTGTCCTCCGAAATCTCCATCTATTTCAATAGTAGGCCAAACTCTTAAGACATAACTATTTTCCTCCCCTGCTGATAAAGTACCTTGATCTAATATTCTATTTCCATCTGTACCTAAATTATTTAAATAATCAGCATAATCAGCATAACCAGTACTATCATTCTTATCAATACTATATTTTAAATATTTATCATCTAATTTTACATCAGGACTACTAATTGCCACATTATCTAAATAAATTACATAATCTACATCTGCAGTACCAGTATTTTCTAGAGTAAAACTATAACCATCTAAGGCTAGACCATCACTATCAGATAAGGGATAAACCTCATCTAAATTAATTGTGTTACCTTCATTTAAAGTAAGTTCTAACTTACCTAAAGTAATAACATTAGGCTTTTGTCCTTCTCCAACAAATCTAAATGCTGCATATGATAAGGCAATTATGACTATTAATAGAACTAGTAATATTACTAGTGTTGCTATCTTATTTTTTCTGTCTTGTGCTTTCTCTTTCATCTTCTCACCTACATTACATTTAAAGTATACCATTATTAAAATTAACTTTCAATATATTTTTAGATTAAATCACTTTTTATGACATTCTTTAACTCCTTACCATTTACTCTAAAACTAACTGTATTTATATCATAATTAGCAAAGACAGAATAACTAAGTAAATAAACTACTTCTTCTTTTAATTCTCCATTTTCTAAAAGAGCATCATTAAAATCTAGTATTAATAAGTCATCTGTTAACTCTTTATCTGTTAGTTTAACATTTTCATTTAAAATGCTACTTAAATTATCTTCATATATATAACTTGTAGTAAGTTCTTCTATAATTATATCAATCTTTTCTTTATCATCATTTAAATATTTAGTAACAGGAACATAATAAGTATCATTATTTATTAACTCTTGGTAATATATAACTACTTTTACAAGATTATTTAAACTGCTATAAGTATATTTATTATTTATACCTATAGATCTATCTATTGGATAAGTTATAGTTTTATCACTATTGGGATAAGTTTGTAATTCTTTATTTTCTACAGTTATAATAACTTTATTAATATTATCTAACTCAGTTACAGAATAAACAATAGATTCTATTAGAGCATTAGATTTATTAGTATCTACATTTAATAATTCTTTGGAAAAGTCTAATGTTACTACATCTTCTTCTATAAATATATCATTTAACTTAGTGTTTTTAGGTATTACTCCATATAAGTT
Organism: uncultured Bacilli bacterium; assembly: GCA_944363685.1. Taxonomy (GTDB): domain Bacteria; phylum Bacillota_I; class Bacilli_A; order RF39; family UBA660; genus Onthousia. The sequence goes on along the minus strand of CALVUV010000004.1, from coordinate 16,789 downwards.
ATCAGGAAAGATATTGCCACTACCTATAGTTAAATTAGTGATTATATCTTTTATATCTTTAGTAGTGTCTTCATTATCTAAAAGTATTTTTGTTTTTACTAATAAATTGTTTTCATCTAATAGATAAATAGAAGAATTAGCAAGATTTGTAATATATTCTAGCTCTAAGTTAGTTTCTAGAGTCTTTTCTGTTTGGGGGATTAAATAAATAGTCATTATTATAAAAAGACTCATAGTAGTTATAAATATTTTTCTTAAAGCTTTTCTTCTTAACATAGAATAATCACCTAATAAAGTATATAAAAAAAAGTACTAAATTAGTACTTATAATTTAATTTCTTTTAATTTTAAAAGCTCTATGACAGCATTGGCTCTACCTTTTACACCAAGTTTTTGCATTACATTGGATATGTGATTTCTTACTGTCTTTTCACTTATTTTTAAAGTTAAAGCTATTTCTTTAGTAGATAAACCTTCTACTAACAATTCAAATACTTCTTTTTCTCTTCTAGTTAATATTCCTCTCATAATAATCCCCTTTCCATAAAACTAAGACATTTCATTAGTAGTTTATGAATTAGGAATTATTTGTTGTAGATAAAAGAACTAGCTTCCTTCAAATTTAACAGTTATTGTTTGTTTAGTATCAAATTCAGCTTGAATAGAGCGCATTATATTATTAGCTAGGGTTACATCATGTTTTTTCTTAGCTGCTACTACAGTTATAGTGTTGTTATCTATTTTAACAAAACTATTTAAGTTATATTCTTTTTTTATTAGTTTTTCTAGTTTTTCTTCTTCACCTTCTATTACAGATAGATATTTTAATTGTTCATAAGCATTATTTTTTTCATCTGTAGTAGCATCTTCATTAGTCATAGTTGTTTTAAGTTCTGTTTTTTCTTTATCACGTTCTTCATCTAAGTTTACTCTAAGTGCAGTTAAGTTATCTACTTCTTCTACTGTTTCTTTATCAGTTTCACCTTCAGTATCATTATCCTTAGTATCAATATTTTCTTTAGATTCAGCATTATTACTAGCGATTAGTAAATCATTTGGCATTGTTATATAGTAGACACTAAGTACTAATATAAGACTGAAAAGAGTTAAAAACCATAGATTTTGTTTATTTATCATTTGCTTCCTCCCTTTTACTAATACAATTTATGAGGGAGGAGTAGTTTTTATGACTTTAAATTAGAAACTGCTTTTATAACAGCTAGACGGCCATAGGTATAAGTAAGTGAACCTTGTTGATAAGCAATATAAGGACTTCTTAAAGGACCATCACAGGAAAGTTCTATAGATGAACCTTGTGTAAATGAGCCACTAGCCATAATTACTTTATCAGTATATCCTGGCATTGCATCAGGAATAGGTAGAGAGTTAGAGTCTATTGGAGAATTCATTTGAATACCTTGAGTATATTTAATTAATAGTTTTTCATCATTAAAGATAATATTTTGGACAATATCGGCTCTTTCTTCATTGTATTTAGGTTCTACATCATAACCTAATTCTTCTAATAAACAAGAAGTAAATATTGCTGTTTTTAAAGATGAGGCAACTACAGAAGGAGCAAGGAATAGTCCTTGTAGAAGCTGTTTATTAATACCTAAAGATGGTCCTACTTCTTTTCCTTCACCTGGTAGGGTTAATCGTTCTGAGCAGGCGTTAATAAGATTACTCCTGCCCACGATGTAAGCGCCATTAGGGGCAATCCCTCCACCTAAGTTTTTAATTAGGGAACCAATAGCAATATCAGCACCTACTTCTATAGGCTCTTTTTCACTAACAAATTCACAGTAACAGTTATCTACCATAATAATGATATCTTTATCAATAGATTTAATAAAACTAATAACAGATTCAATCTTTTCTATAGTAAGACTCTTCCTAATAGAATATCCTTTACTTCTTTGTATCTCTATTACTTTAATTTTATTATTAGTAATAACTTCTTTAATTTTATAATAATCAAAGTCATTATTAATTAAGTCTATTTGCATATAATTAATACCAAAACTTTTTAATGATGATGAATTATCTACAAGTCCTATAACTTCATCCATAGTGTCATAAGGTTTACCTGTAATACTTAAAAGAGTATCTCCAGGACGAAGAAGAGCAAAGAAAGCGACAGTTAAAGCGTGAGATCCTGAGATAAACTGATTACGAACTAAAGCATCTTCACTTTTAAAAATATCACTATATATTTTCTCTATTTTATCACGTCCTACATCATTATAACCATAACCAGTAGTAGCATTAAAATCAGTTTCAGCGACTTGTTCTTTAATAAAGGCATTTAATACTTTTTCACTATTTACTCTTTCTAATTCATCTATCTTACTTAGTTCATCTTTAATCTTTAAATCAATTTTTTTAATTAATTCTTCAAACACTTTTAACACCTCCATCTATTCTAATAATTGAATCATTTATATAGCTAGCTTTATCAGTTCCAAGAAAATAAGCAAGATTTGCAATTTCTTCAGGCTCTGCAAAGCGATTAAGAAGTATTTTTGATATTTCTTTATCAATAAATTTCTTATCTAAATCTTTATTCATATCAGTATTAATCCAACCAGGGCAAATAGTATTTACTCTAATATAAGGAGCGAAATAATTAGCAAGATTATGATTAAGAGAAATAACTCCTGCTTTAGATGCATCATAATCAATTGACTCTGGATATGGTGTATCAAGTCCATTATTAGATGAGATATTAATGATATTACCAATCTTTCTTTCTAACATCTTAAGACCAATTTTTTTAGATAAAAGGTATGTACCTACAAGATTAACTTCTATAGTTTTCATAAAGTCTTCTTTAGTCTTTAGAGTAAAATCTTGATCTAAATCAATTGAGGCATTATTAATTAAGACATCAAGATGACCAAACTCTTCATGAATTTCTTCAATCATAGAATCAATCTCTTCTTCTTTAGAAATATCACATTTAATTACTAAAGCTTTAACATGATAATTAGATTCTACATATTTTTTTAATTCTAAAGCTTCTTTTTCACTATTATTATAATTAATAATAACATCATAACCATTCTTAGCATATTCCAAAACAATAGCTTTACCAAGTCCTCTACTAGAACCCGTCACAAGTACATTCATTACAATCAACTCCTGTTAGTATTATAAGGTAAGAAAAGAAAAAAAGAAAGTACTAAGATGTACTTTCAAGTTCTATTTCAAATGGATTCACTTTTGTTGCATCAACACTTATTATTTTTTTATAAAATCAAGTAAGCTTTTACACCCTTTATTTATTTCATCATAAGTAATAGTAAAATTATGAGTATACCATGGATCATCAATTTCTTTACTATTTTTTGTAAAATCTAATAACTTATATATTTTTTCATCATTATTAAATATTCTTTTCATAGATATAACATTATAATTATCCATACCTATAAAGTAATCGAATTTTTCATAATCGCTTTTCTCTAATTGTGTTGCAATATGTTTATTATAAGGAATATTATTTTTATCTAACATACTTTTAGTACCAGGATGTATATCACTACCAACATCTGCAGATGTACCACGTGATTCTATTAAAAACTCTTTTTCTAATCCTTCTTTTTTTACTAAATCTTTCATAACATACTCTGCCATAGTACTTCTACAAATATTACCTAAACATACAAAACAAATTCTTATCATTTCACACCTCTTTATTCATTATTATATTTTAATAGTTCTCTTATATCATCAACAGATAAGTTTTGAAAACTCTTATACTCATCTCCATCATTTTCTATTAGTTTATCACTAAGTATCTTCTTTTTGGCTTGTAAATCAAGAATCTTTTCTTCAATAGTTCCTTTAGTAATTAGTTTTATAACTTCAACAGTATTTTTTTGACCTATACGATGTGCTCTATCAGTCGCTTGATTTTCTGCCTGAGGATTCCACCATAAGTCTAAATGAATTACAATATCAGCACTGGTTAAGTTAAGTCCTGTTCCACCACTTTTTAACATAATTAAGAAGATATTTGTATCATCAGTATTAAACTTATCTACTAATTCTTGACGCTTTTTACTACTAACAGAACCATCTATAACATAACTGGTAATACCTTCTTTATCAAGATTATCTTTTACGATATTTAAAGCAGTTCTAAAACTAGTAAACAAAAGTATTTTATGACCATTAGTCACTGCTTCTTTAACTACATCTATTAAATGCTCTATCTTAGATGAAGTTTTATTAAAGTTATCAAAGATAATCTTAGGATCTATACATACTTGTCTAAGTCTAGTTAAAAGTGTAAGTATCTGTATCTTATTCTTAGTAAAACCTCTACTTACTAACTCTTCCATCTCTTCCTTAGTCTCTTTAACTAAAGCAGCATATATCTTCTTTTCTTCATCACTTAAATCAATATAGATATTATTTTCTAACTTATCAGGTAAATCTTTAAGTACTTCATTTTTCTTACGTCTTAATATAAATGGTTTAACCTCTCTTCTAAGCTTACTTAAAGTTAAATTAGTATCATCATCAAAGTCACTACCTATTTTAAACTTCTCACTAAATTTAGTCTTACTAGCAAGAAAACCTGGCATTATATAATCAAAGATACTCCATAACTCTAGAATAGAGTTTTCAATAGGAGTTCCTGTTAAAGCAAGTTTAACTTCACTATTAATACTCTTAACTGCTTTAGTTAACATAGCAGTTGGATTCTTAATATTTTGCGCTTCATCTATAACCATAACTTTAAAGTTCATCTCTTTATAGATATCTAAATCTTCTCTTAAAAGTCCATAACTAGTAATATAAACATTTCCATTATATATTTTTAATTTATTATGTCTATCTTTCTTTAAACCTGTAAAAATACTTCTTTTAATATCATCACTAAATTTCTTAAACTCATTATCCCAGTTATAAACTAAAGCGGTAGGTGTTACTATTAATATTTTAGCATTACTATCTTCTTCTAATACTCTTCTAATAAAGATAATAGTTTGTAGACTCTTACCAAGTCCCATCTCATCGGCAAGTATTCCACCTAAATTACATTTATAAAGGTTATAAAGCCATTTAACCCCATCTTTTTGATATGGTCTTAAAAGATTATTTTCTTCTCTATCAAAAATAACTTTAGCATCTCTATATTCTTTAAAGTTCTTAACAAATTCATCAAATAAATTATTAGTCTTAATAAATCTATTTTTACTTTTTAAACTATCAAGATAGATAGCTCTAAACTTAGGTATCTCTCCTTTTTCTTCGTCTAAATCTAAATCTTCTTTCAATTCTTCTAATTCTTTTAAAGATGGATCTAATAGATCTAAGATATCTCCACTTTTTAGTTTGTAATATTTCTTTTTATTCTTTAAGCTTAAGAAGATATCATCTAACTCACTAGGACTTACATTATCAAGTTTAAATTCATAATTTAAGATATTATCACGTCCTATACTAAAAGTAGTACTTCCTTTTACTTTCTTAATTAAACTAGTATGTTTTAACTTTTCACTAGTAAATACTTCATAAGTATCAGTTAATTCATCTAAACCACTTTCTAAAAAGTAACCTACTTCATCTATATCATAAAGTCTTAACTCATTATCAAAGCCATACCTAGCAATATCAAGAAATACATCTCTTTCATAATCTTTATCTCTAATAACATTACTATCTTCTTTATCTAGATAGTTAACTTCTATATCACCATAAGTAAATATTATTTTACATTCTATATATAACTCTAAAATATCAAAATATAACTTAACAGAAGGTGTTTTTACTATAACCAAGTCATCTACAGAATCATCTATTTCTACTTTATCTTTAATATTAGGTATTAAATAATCTTTAACTTCTTTAAATCTATTATTAGAAAAAGAAAAACTATCTATTTCTTCTTCTAATACATTTCTTGCAATAATACTTTCTATTTCATTTAATTTATAAATACCATTATCATCTATTAAATATCTATAATCACTACAAAGATTAGTTAAATTAGATAAATCAGCATCTATATTTAAAATATGAGAATCACTTTCTTTACTTACTTTAAAGTTAAATGGTAACCCCTTAATTAAAGGTAATTCTTTTTCGGTATAAGGATATTCTACATGGATAGAATCTACTATTTCAAACAAGTCATCTAAAGTATTTTTAGTAGGTATTAAGTAGGCATCATAACGATAAAGCCTAGAGTATGCTAGTTCTATAAAGTTTATTAATCTTCTATTTTCACTATTAAAATAATAATCTTTATTACTATAAGTAAATTCTTTACCAAATTTAACTTCACGACCACTACGATAACTATCTATAAAAGATTTTACTTTATTACCTAAAGCATACATTTTAGTTGAACCTATTTTAAATCTTAATTCATAATAAGTAGAATAACTATTACTATAATAACCCATATGTCTTTCTAATTTTAGATATGGTACGATAAAAGCTTCTTTTTTAATATTATTTCTATTACTAGACACTTTCTTTATTTCATTTAAAAGATTATTAGCATAGTAATCAGCAGTATCATCTTCATCTATTAAAAAGTATTCTCCTTGATATTTAACTAAAGATGCGGCAATATGTTTACAAGATGATGTTGCATTAAACTGAGGACAAGTACAAGATGTATCAGTAATATTATGTTTTTTATCAGTATATATTGTAACTATATATGATCTAAGAGTATGTTCAGATGAAACAATAAATCTATAAATAAATTCATCATAGTCTTGTCCCATACCTACATACTTAACTTTTCTATTATCATAGTTTAAACCTTTTTGTAAATCGCTATATGAAACATATTTTAATAACTCTTCAGTCATAGATACACCGCCTTTTACATCATGTATTACTATATCACAAAAGTAAAGAAAAAGCATCTAATAACTAAATTAAATGCTTTTTGAAATTACTACTATAAATAATACTACTGTTAAGATAAGAGCGATAGTTGTTAGAGCAGTGATTAAAGCTATTTTTTTATTCTCTAAATCTTTATTCATAGATATACTCCTTTCCATATTAGTCCCGTTTTCGTGCTTAAATAATCATAAATACTACTCAAATTTCACAGGGTACTGTAACGGGAAATGTATGGTATAAATGCTAGTAGTGCATAAATACTACTCAAATTTCACAGGGTACTGTAACTCTAAAGCGATTACTTTAAATTCTGCTTTACATAAATACTACTCAAATTTCACAGGGTACTGTAACTGACGATAGAATGATAATTGAAGGTTATGCCATAAATACTACTCAAATTTCACAGGGTACTGTAACTTACGAACGGGTAAGCAGATATGTAAGTACCATAAATACTACTCAAATTTCACAGGGTACTGTAACTTGGACTTAATATTGATGTTAAGTTTAGAACATAAATACTACTCCAATTTCACAGGGTACTGTAACAAGAGATGCTAACAACTTACTAGTAGAATTCATAAATACTACTCCAATTTCACAGGGTACTGTAACATCAACTTGTATGGTATGTTGAAGAACACTCATAAATACTACTCAAATTTCACAGGGTACTGTAACATAACAACTATTTACGTATACCAACATACACATAAATACTACTCAAATTTCACAGGGTACTGTAACTGGGTTACTATAAGGGATTTAGTGCATTAACATAAATACTACTCAAATTTCACAGGGTACTGTAACTTTTTAAGTTGTTTATCTACCTTTTTCATACATAAATACTACTCAAATTTCACAGGGTACTGTAACTTTACCACAAGCATATATTAATCCATCATACATAAATACTACTCAAATTTCACAGGGTACTGTAACAAACGATTGATGAAATTAGAAAAACTAGGACATAAATACTACTCAAATTTCACAGGGTACTGTAACTGCCAGATGAAAAATTAGAAGATACTTCTACATAAATACTACTCAAATTTCACAGGGTACTGTAACAAATCAACAATACGTATTGAATTATCTGATCATAAATACTACTCAAATTTCACAGGGTACTGTAACTGCCAGATGAAAAATTAGAAGATACTTCTACATAAATACTACTCAAATTTCACAGGGTACTGTAACTTGTAGCATAGGTTACTAACTTATGCGTGTCATAAATACTACTCAAATTTCACAGGGTACTGTAACTAACACTTGCCATTAGATAACCAAAATTTTCATAAATACTACTCAAATTTCACAGGGTACTGTAACAATTATGTCTAATGATGATGAAAAGCCTTACATAAATACTACTCAAATTTCACAGGGTACTGTAACGCCTTAGTCATTGATAAACCACTACTTACTCATAAATACTACTCAAATTTCACAGGGTACTGTAACAAAGAATCTTGCAAGCGTTCTTATATTAAACATAAATACTACTCAAATTTCACAGGGTACTGTAACAACAAGCGATCAACGTTTAAGTGGTGGTAACATAAATACTACTCAAATTTCACAGGGTACTGTAACTAGTTTATTACTTGTGTTTCCAAACATGCACATAAATACTACTCAAATTTCACAGGGTACTGTAACTTATCTGTACCCCATTCCATATTATCTAAACATAAATACTACTCAAATTTCACAGGGTACTGTAACGAAATATCAAAACATTAATTTCTACTGGTTCATAAATACTACTCAAATTTCACAGGGTACTGTAACAATGAATCTACTCTATCGTAAACTTCTTTACATAAATACTACTCAAATTTCACAGGGTACTGTAACTATCAAGTGCCATATTTTCCATAAATTCTACATAAATACTACTCAAATTTCACAGGGTACTGTAACTTTACCCTCTAACCTTAAACCAGTTAAAAACATAAATACTACTCAAATTTCACAGGGTACTGTAACAGGAGGCTATTAACAATGAGTAAGTATACCATAAATACTACTCAAATTTCACAGGGTACTGTAACTTGTTGAACTAACTGACCTAGAGGAATTTACATAAATACTACTCAAATTTCACAGGGTACTGTAACAGAAAGGACTGATAAAAAATGGAAAGATTTCATAAATACTACTCAAATTTCACAGGGTACTGTAACGTCTTTTGATTATAACTGTAACTTGAATATCATAAATACTACTCAAATTTCACAGGGTACTGTAACCTCAAAATAATTATATAATAAATCGCTACTTTTTACAAATTTTGATATAATTTATATGAGTGGTGATATTATATGCAAATAAATTTTAAATATCAGAATATTGATTTTTCTCTATCGTTTAATAAAAATTTAATAATATTTGGTTCTAATAAATCAGGAAAAACATCTTTATTAAAATTATTAAAAGATGGGTTAAATGGAAACAATAAGAATTTTTCTTTAAATTCATTAGAATGTAAAAAAGAGGAATACCATATTATTTACTTTGATGAAGAAACTGATTTTAATAATGAATTCAAATTTACTAAAAATAATATTTTTAAAATATTTTTATATGATGCAATATATAAAAATATTGATAAAGAAAAGATATTATCTGAGATAAATAATAGTCTAGATAATATTGATAATGCTGTTAATAAATATTTAGACAATAATATAAATAATAATTTTAAAAACAAATTAACATTTAATATAGATATAGATGATATTGATAAAATTATTGATAAATTCACAACTATTTATGTTAATGATTTAATTGATACTAAAGAAATTTCAAAAAGTGACAAAAGAAAATTAATATATCAACTATTACTATTCAACACTCCTAAAGATAAGAAAACATTTATTATTATTGATGACTTTGATTTATATCTAGACAACGAAGGAATAGTAGAAATCTTAAATCTAATAACAATTCTTAATAAACGTAATTGTCATTTTATTATCAGTACAAATAATTCTAATATATATAATTATTTAGAGCTTAATAATTTTAGTATTTATAAAACTAAAGATTATAAACTAATTAACTTTAATAATATTGATGATATATTAAAGAAATATATATTATTTGAACAATATCAAAACTATGATAGTAAAATGGAATATTTAGAATATATGCAAGACAATTATCATCTAATAACTAATAATGATTTAAACAGAATAAAAAATACTTTATATAATTTTCAAAAAAATAACATTGGTATTGTTTTAGTAAGTAATAAGGTTTGTTTTACATCTTTATATAATAACATTTTAAATAACTATATTTTTTATAAAGACAAATTTGAACTTGAATTATTAAAATTAGTTTGTGAAAAGTTATTGACAGATTATGAAATTACTGATACTATTTAATTACATCGAAAGATGTATATTACTTAAATTTTTACAGGTTACTGTAATAAGGCACTAATGCCTTAAGGTTTGGTCGAGCCTCAATCGACCTTTTTGTTTGCATTTTAAAACATCCATTAAAAAAGTGGATGTTTTTATTCAAATACAATTAAATTTTGAATAGATATTTCTTCCTCTGCTACTTTACTACCACATAATAAAATCATATCCTGATATTGTTTTTCTGTAACTTGTAATAGTCTAATATTACCTTTATCTGGTAGATTTTGTCTTATTCTGTTAACATGTTTAGTTACATCATCATTATTTTTACAAATTCTTGAATATATTGAAAACTGAACCATAATATATCCATCTTTCAATAAAAACTTTCTAAATTTACTATATATTTGTCTTTCTTCTACTGTAACTACTGGTAGATCAAACATTACTATTAATCTCATAAATCTATTTATCACATCGTTTCACTTCTATTCTATAACTTTTGGAAATATTAAATTGACTTCGCCTTTACTAATAGTTTTAACATAGCTTTTTATCAATACTTCAACACTGTATTCTAAGGTACATTTCTTATTATTACTAATAACTGGTATATTTAAAATATTTATTAATTCTTTTCTTATCTCAAATGAAAGAGGTAATGTTAAATTATCTTTTATTTTATATATATACAAATCTACTATTGCTCTATATGGTTCTATTAAATCATAAACTAAATTAAAATTATTAACTTTAGATTTATGATTAACACCTAAATAAGAGTTAAGTCCATAAATGCTAAGAGTTCTAATAATAGAACTCTTAACAATTTGATAAGCATAATTTAATCCTGCATTAATAGCATCATCATAGAACCTTATAAATTCGCTTCCAAACAAACTCTTAAAATACATTTTTGCAGATAAGCCTTCTCTATTTGTTTCATCACCAGGACTAACTTCTTTAACATACTGTGACAACTTATCAATCACTTTTTCTTCCTTACTAGTTTGACAAAGTACTGCTATTTCATTTTTTATTTTTGCTTCTATTATCTCTTTCCAAATTATCTTTTTAGAATTATCATCTAAAGATAACTGCTTTTCTATATTTTCTAATTGTTTAAAATGATAATTATATGGATACATAATACTTACAGGTTCAAATTTATCATCACAAACTATTAAGCATATCCCTTCTTCTCCAAAAGCTGCTAAAATCTTAGAAGTAATTACTGTTCTGTTATCTTCTATTAAAACAAAATTTATATCTTCAAGAGGAACTTTATAACTATTATCATCTTTATTTATTATTAATTGTCTATCTTCTAAATTTAATTTTTCACATCTTTTAATAACAACTTGTCTATAGCCCATTAATTTCTCCTAGTGTAGTAATTTCTAATTTTTTTATATCTTTTATGGTTGAAACTGTAATTTGATATTGATTACGTTGTGTTTCAAATAAATTGTTATTACCATATATATCTTTACCATCGCCAATTAAACCTTTTACTTCAAATAGACCACTAGAGAAACCTACAGCATAGCAAATACCTTCAGTACCATCTTTTTTTGCAACTTTTATAAGCTGATTTCTTGTTAAATCTAAATAATGAATATATTCTTCATTAAGTTTAGAATATCTTAAACTATATTTATTTTTATCTCTTCCATACCATAACACAAGATTAAAATCTTTATTATGTTTTATCTGAGCTAGATCAAATAAATCAAAGCCCACAAAATATAACCTATCATCATTTTCTTTTTTATAAATACTAATTTGATAGATATCTTCTTTTTCTACAAATTTTTGATTTATAAAATGTCCTTTACCCTCATAAGGTGTTTCTATAGTAATTTTTTTAATTAAGTTCCCACTCTTTTCATTAACTGGATATCCCTTTTTATCATATGCTTCTTTTCCATTACCAAAATCACCTAACCATTTTATTAGTGTATCATATACATCTTTACTACCACTATCTTTATCTATAATACTATCGAGTTTTTTTATGTTAAAATTAATTGAATTTACACTTATACGATTAGTTAAAGTATTTTTATCTTTGTTATAACCATAAACTGTTTCTTTATGTAATGCCCCGCTTAATTTAGGCTTTGCAAATGAAGGATAGATTGGATGAACTACATTAAGGTCTTCTTCACTATAAGTAGCAAATTCTTTAAGTTTTGTTCTTACAACATTTATATCTCTTTCATAAACTCTTAGTTTAGCTTCTTCATCAAAATTATTATATGGTAGTGGAAAATCTAAGTAATATAATTCCTTATGCTTTAAACTATTCTTAATCTTACCACTTTTTAAACCTTCCTCAATATAATCTTTTATACTTTTATCTGTAACTTCTCCAGTTTCTACATCAATATAATCATCAATATAAAAATCATTATTTTCCATATACTCTTGTAAAGTACTGCTAGTTGCATTAACAAAATAACGATATAATTTTTCATATTCAGTTATTTTTTGTTCTAGACTTTTAGTAATAGAAGCGATAACTAAAGCATCCATAGCATGATGTAAATGATTCTCCCTATTCTTTTTTATTTCTTCATAACTATTTCTTTTTACATAATAATTATTAGATTCTAAACTATGAGTTAAACCATTTAGTCCCCATCTAGCTCTTAATTTACCTGTAATAGAACCACTATAAGAACTTATTTTATCAACATTTAAATGTGCTTTCATAAAACTAACTAAGTACTTACTAATATACTTTGTATCATTTAAATTTTGATTACGCATTTCACTTGCCATTTCTTCTGTTAGTTTAGTAAGTAAATAATTATCTTTCTTTCTATCATTTATGTTTAACGAACTAATATAGTTTTTAAACTCTCCCCATTTAGAAGTATTCCCAAACCATTCATAAGGTGTCTTTTCACGTTTTTCTTGATTATATTTAGTCAATACCAAAGTTTTATTAAAATAACTATCATCAAAGGTTCTAGAATAAGGTAAAATATGATCTATTTGTACTGAATTATTATCAAAAAGTTGCTCTATTTTTATTCTTTCAAGACTATATGGACATATTTCTCCTTGTTCTTGCCATAATTTATATTTTAGTAAATCTGTACTTGATACATAATCAATATTTGGAAAAATATCAGGTAGTAATGATACTAAATATTCTTTTATATTCAAATTATTTTCAAATTTTTCTTTTTGTTCTTTTTCTATTTTATTTCTCTCATCTTTCGACTTAGCTAACTCTCTAGCAGTTTCTATCTTTATTTCTTTAGGAAGTCCATATTTTTTAATAATAGCATTAATTACTTTTCTAGTTTGGGCAAGACTTCTTAAAACTCTTTGATTAGTAATACCATCTTCACTATCTAGAGGTGGTAATAAATCATATTTGATAGTACTTTCATTAGTGTTACTGTGATCTAATCCTAATAAATTCATTGCCTCATCATAACGATTTCCTTCTAACATTAAAGGAATAAGTTTATATATTAAATCTAATGATAACATTAAATGGTCTTTTAAATTAGGTAAATTAGTAATAATCTCATAGTAATTATTATCTATTATCTCTGACTTTTCTATTTCATTTTTAATATCTTCATTAAGCTTACAATCGGTAAGAATAACAGCGATTTCATCTAGTAATTTAAAACTATCTTTTATTTTCTCCCACTCATCTTTATTCCATTTAGTAAAATTCTTCCTAAAAACTGAATAAGTTTTTAATTCTCCAAAAACATTATCTAATTTTTTCTTATTTAATAATTCATTATAATTGTTCTTTGCTTCATCAGTTAATTCATTAAAGTCAAATTCTTCAATATCATATTTCTTTTTAAATTCATCAATACATTTAGCATAATCTTTTTTACTTAGTTTATTATCTTTGAAAACTATATTAGCTTTATTAATTACTTTAGCAATATCTTTATAAGTAACTTTATCTTTAATTTTAGCAAGTTCTAATATTTCTTTTATTTGGCTAGAATCTAACTTTTCATAATCACCTAAAGTCTTATATCTTAAATTTAACAATCTTTCTAAAAACACAAAGACTTCAGATGATGACGCACATTTAGGAGCTCTTGGTAAATGGTCAAATTTACAAGTTCCCACCATTCTAGCGATTAGACTTTTTTCATCTCCATAAGGAGATAATTTTTTCCTCAAAACTCCATCCTCTTTATAAAAGTAATAACCTGGTCCTTTAGAATAATGTCTTTGGCTTTGCCATATCTCTAAATATTTTTCTTTAAATTCTTCTGTTATTAAGCCGTACTTTATTTGTGAAGTTAAAACTTTTTCTATTTCTTTTAAATACATTTCTCTTGTAACAGACATCTTATAATCATCTGTTGTATTTCTTATTTTATCTTTAAATTTACCATCTCTAATAAACATCTCACTTACTATTTCATAGTGATTATCTTTCATTATACTTTCATTTTCTTTAATAGCATTTTTAATCTTACCACTTTCACTATCATTACCTTCTTCTCTATTAGATTTATAACCACGATGTTTAGCATAATGATTTAAAATTATCACTAATTCTTCATTAGAAAGTTTTCTACTCAAAGCTTCTACTTTTAGTTCATAAGGATTTGTATTTTTATTTTTGTAATATTTATTTAATAACTTATCAAATTCTAATGTTAATATCTCTTCTCTTTCACTTGGAATAACTTCATCTGAAATTTTAGGTAAAAATCCATATTGACTTAAAAGAAATCTAACTCTATCAAGTCTATATTCTCTTCTTTGAATAATTCTTCTAGTTCCTCTTTTTTGACGTCTTGCTAAAGCTTTACTAGCTCCTGTTTTAGGTACTTCACCTGGTGTAAATATTCTAACTCCAGCATCTAGTATTTTAAATGGCTCATTTTTTTCATTTAATTCTAACATTCCCCAACCAACTGACGATATTCCTACATCAATTCCTAAAATGTAATCTTTTTTCACTGTTTAACTCTCCTTTACTAATTGTTAACTACATCATATCATATATTTAAAAGAAAGCAAGAAAAAAACATAGATTTATTTGACATACAGTCAAGTCTATGTTTTTTTACTATTTATCTAAATCAATAAGTTCGTATTCACGGTTACCTACACCTAAGTCATAAGCTGCTTCTATAGTATGAACACCGTGACGTGATTCAATTCTCTCTATTAATTTATCTCTACCAGGGTCATTTGAATTATAAACTAAATCTAAACAAGCTTGGTCAATTGCTACTGGATCAAGTGATGCAAGTATTCCAATATCCTTCATACAAGGAGCTGATGCATTACCATCACAATCACAATCAACAGAAATGTTTTTCATAACATTAATGTAAACAGCATTACCTTTAAAATAATCTACTATAGAGCTAGCAGCATCTGCCATTGCTTCTAAGAATCTATCTTGTTCTGGTAAGTTATCCCATAGTTTTGTTTGATCAGTTTCCTTTCCTGCAGTATGAATTAATGTTTTGCCAGCTGAACTTGCACAACCAATAGATAATTGTTTTAACGCTCCACCATAACCTCCCATAGCATGTCCTTTAAAATGAGATAGAACAAGTAGAGAATCATACTTTGCTAAGTCTTTTCCTACATAGTTTTTCTTTAAGACTTTACCACTTGGAATATCTAATTCCATATCAGGTCCTTCTCTATCTAATAAATCAAATGGAAAATATTTCTCCCACTCATGTTCTTTAATTAATTCAAGATGTTTTTCTGTAGAGTTTCTAGCACCTTCATAAGCAGTATTACATTCTACTACTGTACCATTAACATAATTAATTACATCTTTAACAAACTCTGGTCTTAGATAGTTCTTATTACCTTTCTCTCCAGAATGCATTTTAACTGCAACATTTCCTTCTAAATTCTTTCCTACTGCCTCATAAGTTTTAATAATGTTTTCTGGAGTTATCTCCTTAATAAAATATACTTTTGATTTTTCCATAGTATCTTCCTCCTTTAATTAATATATCTCTTTTATAATTTATTATACTCTTCATCAGTTACTTCTTCACACCATTCATTTGATGTTTCTTCACCAGGAACTTCAATGGCTAAGTGACTAAACCAAGAATCTTTCTTCGCTCCGTGCCAGTGTTTAACATTAGCAGGAATAGTAATAACCATACCAGGTTTTAGACTAACGGCATCCTTGCCTTCTTCTTGATACCATCCTTCACCATCTACACAGATAAGAATTTGTCCACCACCACTTTTAGCATGATGAATATGCCAGTTATTACGACAAGCAGGTTCAAAAGTAACATTTGCAATAAATATACTTGTTTTATTAGGATCAGTTAAAGGATTTAAATAACTCTTACCAATAAAATATTTTGCAAAAGTTGTATTTTCTTCCCCTAAACCAAAGTCTCCTCCTCTTTTAATATCATTCATTATTTATCTTCTCCTTTCTCAGTTATATTTTTAATTAAATTAATTGTATTTAAACTTCTAGGAAAACCTAGATATGGAACTAAATTCTTTACTACTTCAACTAACAA
>CALVUV010000003.1 GCA_944363685.1 uncultured Bacilli bacterium | reverse complement strand
TTATCAATAGTAAGAATACCATTAATTGTTGTAGTAACAATAGAACTAACAGCACTACAAACGATATCTTTACCATAATCATCATACATAGCATGACCTAATATACTTATCTTTTTAAAATAACCCTTTTCTTTTTCTACCTTTACTGTAATCATAACTACCCATTAATCTTTGTAATTTTAATTTTAGTATATGGTTGTCTATGTCCTTGAGTTTTACGATTACTTCTAGACTTATTCTTATACTTGAAAACACGTATTTTCTTAGCTTTACCATTTTTAATAACACTACCCTCTACAGTAGTATTTGCTAAGTAAGGTGAACCAACTTTACTATCAATCATTAATACTTGATCAAAAGTTACTGTATCACCAGCATTAGCATTAATCTTTTCTACAAAGATTTCATCTCCTTCGCTAACACGATATTGTTTTCCGCCAACTTTAATTACTGCGTACATTTTTTAACCTCCTTCTTTTAAACTAAAGACTCGCTTTTAAGGTATTGTTATCTTAATCAACAATTTTTACCTCTTCAATGCGGTTTACAGCTTACATAATACATAATACATAACTATTGAGGTATATAAAGCTACAAACACTATGATTTTACCATAGTTTTACTTACTAGTCAAATAAAATTTAAAAAAGAACATTATTTTTTTAATGTCCTTTTAAAATTTACCGGTAGAATAATTTATTACTCGCAGGCCATCTACAAGCGAGAACATCTGCGATGTAGAATAATTTATTACTCGCAGGCCATCTACAAGCGAGAACATTTTCGTAAGAAGAAAATCAACTTACTTCTATATTATATGAAGTTCCCCTCATCTAATACAATCAGATTATATCATAAATGGTACTAATGTGTAAAGTTATTTTTTGTTTCTTCTTAACTTTTCTTTTGTTTTTTTAGGTTTTTCATCATCAAAATCAATAACACCTTCCCATTCAAAAGGTTTAAGACCTTTAACAGCCTCACCTGCAGAAATTATTGGACGCTTTTGTTGAAAAAAGCCCTCAGGAAACTTTATTATGCCTTTCTTTGCCATATAACATTACCTCCTACAAACTTTATCATTTATTATCGTTTACACTTTTTGTACAGTATCATTTTGTAACTCTTGATACATCATTTCTTCTATTTTATCTACATTTGTAAAAAAAGTATATAGTCCTCGTTTTTTTAAATCCATTAATATATTAAAATTATCTAATATTTCTTTTTGAAGTACCTTTGAAACTTTATAAGGTTTACCATTAACAGTATGTGGATGAGATAAATATTTAGGTAATGTTGGAAAAGCATTTTGAAGTAAAATAGCACTTTCTTTATTTGCAATTCTCCTTATCAAAATAGTATTACATTTACCATATTTTCTCTTTGTGTTTTCTGAAAGTTTTTTATACTTTTCTACCTTACTACTCAAAGGTATAAACCACAGTAGTTCTTTATATTTTACTAAAAAATATGATGGTCTACTATGAACTCCTGAATGATTTATTGATAAATTAGGATCGTCTACAAGCTCGAAAAAATCCCTTGAAATATGATATAAATATCCTTCTTTAATTTCCATTACCTTTCCCCCTTACAATAATAATATAAAAAGGACATTATTTATCAAAAATATCGCCCTTTTAAATTTCCGGTAGAATAATTTATTACTCGCAACCATCTACAAGCGAGATAATCTGCAATGTAGAATAATTTATTACTCGCAACCATCTACAAGCGAGATAATTTCCGTAAGAAGAAAATCAACTTACATTTATATTATATGAAGTTTCCCTCATCTAATACAATCAGATTATATCATAAGTAGTACTAGTATGTAAAGCTATTTTTGTAGTTTTTTCATCACAGTCTTTTGTTTCCTTTTAACTTTATTATATTCATCTTTTAAATTTGCTAAAAGTCCTAATCTATCTCCCACTATATTATCTACAAATTCTAAACCATAAGAAGAAAAGTATAACATCACTTGACCAAGTAAAGACATTGTCCCAGCTGTATGTCCTTGCAGTTTTATAAGTTCTTTTAACTTATCAAAATCATTATTTTTATCAAGAAACTCCATAACTTCACCACATGCTTCAAAAGAATATAACTCATAGGAAATATCTTCATTAGAAACTTCCCCTGCCATACCTACTAAACTTCTTATCTTTTCATTCCACTCATTTTGTTTATCTTCTAAACAAAACTGAGCATATTTTTCCATCTGTTTAAAATATCTATTTGCAACACTGCTAGTTATCTTACCATCTTCAGTTATAATAAATAACTTAGCAAGTTTCATATCTTCAATCGCTTCCATAGCAGTTACTTTTTTATCATTCATACTATTATCCTCTAAGTTCTACATCTAAAAAGGTTGTAACTTTCTTAATAATATTATCAAATACATTCATAACCTCTTCATCAGTTAAAGTTCTATTACTATCCATAAATGTTAGATTATAGGCAATAGATTTTTTATTATTCTCTAACTTATCATAAACATCAAATACCTTAATATCACTAAGTAATCTTCCCCCTGCTTTTTTAATAACTGTTTCTACTTCACTTGATGACATATCTTTAGGAACAATGAATGCTACATCTTTAACGATTGTTGGATATTTTGATGCTTCTTTATATTTTAATGGTTTAACTTTAGTCATTAAAGCATTTAAAGATAACTCACACACATATACTTCATCCTTACATACTTTAGGATGAACTCTACCCATAATACCTATTCTCTTACGGTCAAGTAAAATATCTGCAGAAATTCCTGGATGTAAGTCTAAAACATTACTTTTAACAA
This sequence comes from uncultured Bacilli bacterium, assembly GCA_944363685.1. Taxonomy (GTDB): domain Bacteria; phylum Bacillota_I; class Bacilli_A; order RF39; family UBA660; genus Onthousia. The sequence continues at coordinate 25,268 of CALVUV010000003.1, read as the reverse complement.
AACTATAACGATTTTTAAATCCTAGATAATCAAGAATACTTTCTACTATTCCTTTCATTAGATAGAAGTCTACTTTCATAGAACCTTTCCAAGAATTAGTAATATAATTACCCTTCATTAGAAATGCTACTTTAGATTCTTCATTATAAGCTTTATCATAAGTTTTAGCAATCTCATAAATATTTATATCCTCTACTTTACGAGCTTTATTATAATTATATACATTTATTAATGATGGAATTAAACTTGTTCTAATAACACTTTTATCAACACTCATAGGATTAGGTAAAGTTATCTTTTCTTTTTCTTCATAATCAAAACTATTTGCCATACTAGGTGATACTAAAGTATAAGTTTTAACTTCATTAAGGCCTAAACTTCTAAGTCTTTTAGATATTACTTTACGATATTTAACATCACCCACATATTCACCTCTTCTAACTTCTACTTTAGGAAGAGTTCCTTTTATATTTTGATAACCATAAAGTCTACCAATCTCTTCTGCTATATCATTAACATTAGACTCAATATCAAGTCTTCTACTAGGTACAGTAACTTTAAATTTACCATCAGTAATAGTATATGGAAAATCTAATTTCTCTAACTCATGTTTCATAATATTTTCATCTATTTTAATACCTAACATTTTATCTACTTCTTCTGGATAAAATTCTACTACTTTAGGAGTCTTATCAAGTTTATCATGCTTAACAGTACCAGAAAGAATAGTAGCATTAGCATATTTTTCTAATAAGTGGCAAGCTCTATCAAGAGCCATATTAGTATATTCATAACTTAATCCTTTACCATATCTAATACTAGCTTCACTTCTAAGATCTAGATGAGATGCAGTATACCTAATACTAACAGAATCAAAGATAGCCGCTTCAATCAATATATTTTTAGTAGTAGGTTCTACTTCAGTATTAATACCTCCCATAACACCTGCAACACAGATAGCATCACTACCATTACTAATAACAATATCACTAGATTTAAGAGTTCTTTCCTTACCATCTAAAGTAGTAATTAACTCATTATCTTTAGCATCCCTAACTAATATTTTATCTCCTAGAGAATCTTTATCAAAGAAGTGAAGTGGTTGACCAAACTCTAACATAACATAATTAGAAATATCTACTACATTATTAATAGGTCTCATACCTACTGATAATAATCTTCTTTTAATAAAGTCAGGTGATTCACCTATTTCTACATTAGTAACCATCCTCGCTAAGTAATAAGGACATTTAGGAGTATCAACTTCTAGTTTAAAATAATTATTAATATTATCGCTAGACTCTTTATATGATAACTCAGGTAATTTTACTTTTCTATTTAATATAGAAGAAATTTCATATGCAAAACCAATATGGTAGTAACAGTCATTATTACGATGTTTATGAATATCTAATTCATATAAAGTATCAACAAGATTTAAGTATACAAGAGGATCTTTTCCTACAGGAGCATCACTATTTAATTCTTCAATACCTTTAGAATATGTCTCATCATTTTTCTCTTCAAGACCTAACTCATATAAAGCACAAATCATACCATTAGACTCTACCCCTCTAATTTTACTTGATTTAATAGCAAAATCTCCTGGAAGTACTGCACCTGGTAATGCTACTATTACTTTAAGTCCTTCTCTAACATTAGGGGCTCCACAAACTATTTGTTGTAATTCATCTTTACCTATATCTACCTGACATAAATGTAAATGATCACTATCAGGATGGTCAATACAAGACTTAACTTCACCTATAACTAAATTATCTATTTTATTAGTAATAACTTTTTCAATATTAATACCAGCTTCAGTAATTTTAACTGCTAACTCACTTAAATCTTGATCACTTATATCAATATAATCTTTTACCCATTCTAAATTAATCATTACTACTAATCTCCCCTCTATCAAAATTATTAACTTCTCTTAAATCAGTATTATAAAAAACTCTAATATCATTAATACCATACTTAAGCATAGCAACTCTCTCTGCCCCAAAACCAAAAGCAAAACCACTCCATACTTTAGGATCATATCCTCCCATTCTAAGAACATCTGGATGAACAACACCTGCTCCACAAATAGTAATAAATCCTGTATTTTTACAAAGGTTACAGCCATTACCTTTACAATTAAAACAACTAATATCTACTTCAACAGAAGGTTCTGTAAAAGGATAATAACTTGGTCTTAATCTAACTTCAACATCACTACCAAATAGTTTTTTGAATACAACTTCAAAAGTACCTTTTAAATCAGATAGTGATATATCTTTATCAACTAATAACCCCTCTATTTGCATAAATTGATGAGAATGAGTCGCATCATCATCATCTCTTCTATAAGTCTTACCAGGACAAATAACTCTAACTGGCTTCTTACCCTCTGCTTTTAACATCGTTCTAACTTGTACAGGAGATGTTTGACTTCTAAGTAATATTTCTTCTCCTTCAATATAGAAAGTATCTTGAGCATCTCTTGCAGGATGTCCTTTAGGTATATTTAACATCTCAAAGTTATATTTATCTTCCTCCACTTCTGGTCCATCAACTACATCATAACCCATAGACATAAAGATTTCCTCTACTTCTTCTATTAATTTTTCTAAAATGTGAGGTGCACCACTACTAACCTTTGTACTAGGTAAACTAATATCAATAGATTCACTCTTTAATTTTTCATTTAACTCATCATTCTCAAACTTATCTTTTAAAGAATTATACTTTTCATTAAAGTAATTTCTTAAAGAATTAACTTCCATACCAAACTCTTTTTTCTTATCATTAGGAACATCTTTAATCTTACTATTTAGTTCTGTAATAATACCTTTCTTGCTTAGATATTTAATATGTAAAAGATTTAATTCTTTCAAATCTTTAACAGAATCTATTTCTTTCTCTAATTCTTTTCTAATATCTTCTATATTCATATTAATACATCTCCTTTATCATACTTAATTTCTTCACATGAGGAACATATGCTTTATCATTAGGACAATAATACACTGCTTTAAGCCCTGCATTTAAAGCTCCTAAAATATCTTTAATATAATTATCTCCAACCATTACACATTCACTTGGTTTATATTCTCCACATGCATAAATAAATCCCTCTTTATCTGGTTTCATATAATAATCTGCACCAATAATTTCTTTAAAATATGAATCAAGGCCTATTTTTTTAATTCTTCCTACTTGTGTTTCTGTAAACCAATTAGAATAGATAACATTTTCTATTCCTAAACTATTTAAATAATCTAATACTTCAATAACTCCAGGATGAATACACTCATTAATATTTATTATATAATTAATCCAATTATCAATTAGGTCTGGACTAATCATAACTCCACTTCTTATACTTAGAAAATCACTAAGTAATTCTTTATTATATCTAGGACACTCTCTTTCATATGCCTTGATTAAATCCCAACGTTGTTTATTAAACTTAAGAAAATCTTCTTCACTTAAGTTTTCCTTAAATAATTCCTCTTCTTTAGAAAAATCTCCATCTAAAATAGTACCATCTAAATCCCAAATAAATCTTTTAACCATAACCACTACCTCCTAAAAATAAAAAAATAACTATAACTTAAGGGAGTCTAACAAACTCGGTACCACCTTAATTTATAGTTATTATAACTAACTCATTAATCTTAACGCGATAAACGCCTATAATTTTGTTATAGGAACTCCTAAGACGAATTCATAAACTATTCTTATCTGTTTCCACCAACCACAGACTCTCTTTAAAGAAATCATTTACTACTACTTCTTAATCATTGTTTTTCATCAAAACATACTATATCATATTTAAGAATAACTTGCAAATATGTTTTACTATACAGTCATTAATTCTTTTTCTTTATCTTTATAAGTATTATCTATATCTTTATTATATTCATTAACTAAATCTTGTACATCCTTCATCATACCTTTTTCAACATCTTCAGATAACTCCATCTTTTCTATTTTCTCATTAGCTTCATGTCTAATATTTCTAATAGATACTTTAGCATCTTCAGCCATCGCTTTAACTTGTTTAGTAAGCTCTCTTCTTCTTTCCTCTGTTAAAGCAGGTATAACTATTCTAATAGTCTCTCCATCATTAGAAGGATTATATCCAAGATTAGCAGCTATAATAGCTTTCTCAATACTATTTAAACATCCCTTATCAAAAGGTTTAATTAATAACTGTGTCGCTTCTGGAACAGAAATAGTAGCAAGACTCTTTAAAGGGGTCATAGAACCATAATAATCTACTACTACTCCATCCAAACTAGAAGGATTAGCACGTCCTGCTCTAACTGTCGTAAAACGTTTCTCTAAATTAGCAAGAGCACCTTTCATTTTATTTTCAACTTCAATTATAAAATCATTATCCATACATTTCTCTCCTTAACTAAATTTTACTATAAACAAAGAAAAATATCAATAACTACTTAATTTTTAATTTATATTCTAATTACTAACTCTTTTAATTTATCTATATAATAATCTATTTTTTCTGCCATTATCTAAAACTTCCTTACCTAATACTTGCTATTTGTTTTTGAGAAAGTCCAGTTAATTCACTAATTAAAGGTAATTCCATCTTTTTAGCAAGCATTGACTTAGCAATAGAAGTTGCAGTATCTTTTCTTCCTTCTCTTTTACCTTCTTGTTTTCCATCATTATATCCATCACTTCTAGCAGAATTTATCTCTTTTCTATGTACTATCTCAGCATCATAATACATCCCAAATTCATCATCTATTCCTAATTCTTTTAATTTTTTCATAATTATTTTTCCCTCCTTTAAATCTCCTACTATTCTTTCCATTTCTTCATATGACTCTGCTGTTAACATTGATAAATATGTTTCATATTTATTTGTACCATCATATACTATCCCTTTATAATCTAATAAATCTATTGTAATTATCCTTACATCTTTTAAATAAGCTTTAGTTTTATAATCTTCTAGCTTATAATCCTTTTTATTCCATTTCTTTACTTTATCAGTCATTATCTTATTATTTAGATTTATTTGTGTTACAAATCGATGATAATAATGTTCTCCAGATAAATAACCATTACCAGCCATTCTTAGAGCATATTTAATATTTTTTATCATAGTATGAGCATAAACAAATTGATTAAATTCTAAATTAACTAAATTATTCTTATTAAGAAATATAGTATCTGCTCTATAATCTTTAACTTTATTTCCTGTATTAAGTTCATTATCAATTAAGTTATATGGTTTTAAATCAATACCTGTTTTATATTTAATAATCTCTTCATAAAACCATCTATAATGATCATCTTTTATTAAAGCTTTAGCAGTGGTATCACTCATTAATGATATAAATCTTGGAACTTTATTCATAATGTTCCTCCTTTCTGCAACAGTTGTATCATAATCTAAAAACTAATGCAAAAAGGCAATTTTTAAAATTCAACGAAATTATCATCCCAATATTAAATTTTTTCTAGGGGAATTTTAAATTTTCATATCAAAAAATCTCTCAATTTTAAAAATTCATACTTTTTTCAAAAATTTCATTTTTCTCCTTTCTCCATCTATTAATAAAGTCTCCCATCTATCTATAATGTATCACAATAGATAGTTAACGTCAATAGAAAAGAGCAACTAAATTGTTGCCATAATCTTACTCAAAATAATCAATTAGCATTGCTTCCTTAACCCGTTTTAAAGTTTCACTAGCATGTCTTTTAGCTTTCTTAGTACCTTCTTTTAAAATATCATAAACAAGGTCTATATTCTCTTCATAATACTTTCTTCTTTCTCTTATAGGAGTTAAAGTATCTTCTATAACCTCATATAAGAAGTTCTTAATTTTAACATCACCTAAACCACCTTTTTCATAATGAGCTTTTAATTCATCTAGATTCTTATATTGAGGTAAATACTTCTTAAAATGTTCATCTGTACATAAAGCTTCTAAATATATAAATACTGTATTATTCTTAGTATCCCCTGGATCTTCTACTCTAATATGATTAGGATCAGTAAACATACCCATAACTTTCTTTCTAACAGTCTTACTATCATCTTTCAAATATATACAATTACCTAAACTCTTACTCATCTTAGCTTTTCCATCAGTACCAGGTAATCTTCTACAAACAACACTATCAGGTATTAAAGCTTTAGGTTCAACTAAAGTTTCTCCATATATATTATTAAAACTTCTAACTATATCTCTTGCTTGTTCTAACATTGGTAATTGATCTTCACCAACAGGAACAACAGTAGCATCAAAAGCAGTTATATCAGCAGTTTGACTAATAGGATAACTCAAAAATCCCATAGGAATACTATTACCAAAACTCTTTTGTTTAATTTCTGCTTTAACAGTAGGATTTCTCTCTAATCTTGATAGTGTCACTAAATTCATATAATACATAGTAAGTTCACATAACTCAGATATCATACTTTGAATAAATATTGTTACTTTCTTTGGATTAAGTCCAACTGATAAATAATCAAGCGCAATTTCTATTACATTATCTCTAACTTTTTTAGGATTATTAAAATTATCTGTTAAAGCTTGAGTATCTGCAATAAACACATACATCTCATCATAGTCACCTTCATTTTGTAACTCCACTCTTTTCTTTAACGATCCAACATAATGCCCTAAATGTAAATTACCTGTAGGTCTATCACCTGTTAATATAATCTTCTTCATATTATCACCTCTTGACTTTTTAATTTTATCATTAATTACATAATGTTTCAACTTCCAACATAATATTTATTAGGTGATACTATGAATTATTTAAAAAAATTAGGTAAAATAATAATTACTACTTTATTAAGTATAATTATATTAGGTTTTATTTTAACTATACTTTATTATTTTGATATTATTAATAATAATATTTATAATATTATGAAAATGGTTATAGTCATATTATCTTTATTTATTAATGCTTTCTTCTTAGGTAAAAATTCAACCAAATATGGACTTGTTGAAGGATTAAAACTAGGAGCGATTTTTTTAATAATAATGTTTATTATAAAGATATTTACTAGTAATTCTTTTGATATTAGAACTGTTATTTATAGTATTATTATACTTTTAACTACATCTATTGGTTCTGTTATTGGTATAAACAAAAAAGAGATAAATAGTTAGTTAATTACTTCTTCTAAATATTTTATCTCTTTTTTAGTTTCTTTTATTTTATTTCTTAACTCCTTAGGTAAAGCTTCTAATAAATCTTTTTTAGTATTAAATAAATTATTATAATATTCTTTAGTTAAATCATCTTTCCTTTGCATTAATACTGGCCCTAAAAATAATTTTTTATAAGAATAATATTTTCTTCCTTTAGTAAATACCAATATTTCATAAATAATCTTATTTTCTTTAACTAATACTTCATTACTAATATGGTAACCTAACTTAGTTAATTTTCTTTTAACTGCAATAGAATAATTATTAGGTGATAAGATAAATGTTTTTATATATTTTAAATATTTTCTATTATCATCTATTATTTTATTAATATTAAGTCCCCCCATACCTGATATAGTAACAGTATCTATTCCCTCTTCATAAGAGTCTAATCCTTCCGCTTCAACCAATTTTACTTTATTTTCTACTTTATAGAACTTAACATTTTCTAAAGCTTTCTTTAGAGGACCACTTTTATTATCACTAGCGACTACTTTACTAAGGTTTTTATCTTTAACTAGATAAATAGACAAAAGAGCATGATCACATCCAATATCCAAAGGATATGAATAAAGGGGAACTAAATCCCCTATTGTTTTTAATCTGTTATTTATTTTCATCTAATCAGTTAAAAAGTCCTTTAATTTTCTTGATCTAGATGGATGTCTTAATTTTCTTAAAGCTTTCGCTTCTATTTGTCTAATACGCTCTCTTGTTACTCCAAAGATTTGTCCAACTTCTTCTAGAGTTCTACATTGTCCATCATCAAGACCAAATCTAAGTCTTAATACTTTCTCTTCTCTATCTGTTAATGTTAAAAGAACACTAGCTAACTCTTCTTTTAACATCTCTTCAGTAGTATATTCTTCAGGTCCAATAGTTCTCTCATCTTTAATAAAATCTCCTAAATGAGAATCATCCTCTTCTCCAATAGGTGTTTCTAAAGCGACTGGATCTTGGCTAATTTTATATACTTCTCTTACCTTCTCAACAGGCATTTCTAATTTTTCTGCTATCTCATCATCAGTTGGTTCTCTATTTAATTCTTGAGTAAGTTGTCTTTGAATCCTAGCAAGCTTATTAATAGTTTCTACCATATGAACAGGTACTCTAATAGTTCTAGCTTGATCTGCTATCGCTCTAGTTATTGCCTGTCTTATCCACCAAGTAGCATAAGTAGAGAATTTATAACCTTTAGTAGGATCAAACTTCTCAACTGCCTTCATCAAACCAATATTTCCTTCTTGAATTAAATCTAAGAAAAGCATACCACGTCCTACATAACGTTTTGCAATAGATACTACTAAACGAAGATTAGACTCTGCTAATATCCTTTTAGCTTCTTCATCACCTTCAACAGCACGTCCAGCATACTCAAACTCTTCATCACTATTTAATAAAGGTATTCTACCTATCTCTTTTAAATACATCCTAACAGGATCATTTATTTTAACATCTTTAGATAATGTTAAATCTTCTGTTTTAGTATGTTCTGTAATCTCTTCACCACTAGCATCATCACTACCATCATCACTAACAATATCTATTCCTTCAACAACTAAAGCATTATATAAATCATCTAAGCTATCACTATCTATTTCAAGTCCCTTTAATTCATCTGCTAACTGTTCATAAGTAATAAATCCTTGATTCTTACCTAATTTAATTAATTTAGCTTTTCTCTCTTCCATTGTTTTTATTTCTTCTACCATTACTATTTCTCCCCTATTCTTAGTTTTCTAATCTCTTCTGCATATTTAATCTGTAATGTTTGATCAGTTGTCTCTTTAATTTTAGTCTCTAATCTTTTAATTGCATTAGTTAAATTGTATTCTCTAATTACTTTAACATAATCATATAACTCTTCATCATTAATATCAGGTTTTAAGTCTAATACTAACACTTCATTTAAGAGATTAATTAACTCTCTCTTATCTGTTAAATAAGTATAAAAGTCAGCTTCATTAATAAATCCATATTTATGATAAAAATAAACAATCTCACAATACAAGGCTCTTAAAGCTTCAGTAGGAAAAACTAAATTTTCACGCTCTACTTTATCAATTACTAGGGGATTATTTAACATATAATAGATAATAGATAAACTGGCTTTTTGATACTTATCCTTTTTTTCCTTAGATGCTGTTTTAACAGGAGAAAGTATCTCATCAACAAGTTTTTCTGTTTTAGCATTCTTTAACTCCTGAAAACTTTTTTCTAGGGTATTATACCCTATTTCAAACTTTTTTGCAAGGTCTTTTAATATTATTTCTACTCTAATAGAATCTTTTATCTTAACAGTTTCTTCTAAAACATCATGAATATAATTAGCTTTATCTTCACTACTTAAAAAATTATAGTTATTACTAAGTACTTTTATCTTAAAGTCACTGAAGTATATAGCATTGTTTATTAGAGAAAGAAATGCTTCCTTACCATTTTTTAAAATATAAGTATCAGGATCATCTCCATCAGTTAATTCTATTACTTTTACCTCAATATTTTCTTTAGTAAAATCTTCCCCTGCCGAAAGTGTCGCTTTAACACCAGCATCATCACCATCAAAACATAAAATTATATTATTAGAAAGACGTCTAATATCTTTAATATGATCACTTGTAAGAGCAGTCCCCATAGTAGCAACTGTATTTTTAACCCCTATAGTAGATGCTCTAATTATATCCATAAACCCTTCCATAATTATTATTGACTTAGAAACTCTAGCCGTTTCTTTAGCAATATGATAATGATATAAGAGTCTACCTTTTTTAAACAATTCTGTTTCTTTAGTATTAAGATACTTATTCTGCTTACTATTATTAATAATACGTCCACTAAACCCTATTACTTTACCAGATAAATCATGTAATGGAAACATTAAACGATTATGATAAATATCATAATCATTAGTAGTAAGTCCTATTTTATTTAATAAATCTAAAGAGTATCCTTTTTTAGTTAAAAGAGTTGTTAAACTACTACGTTCTCCTAATGAATAACCAATCTCAAACTCTTTAATAATCTCTTCATCAATACTTCTTTGTTTTAAATATTCTCTAGCAGGAAGTCCTTCTTTACTCATTAAATTATTTTGATAAAACTTATTAGCAAGATCATATATATTATACCAATCATCATATTTAGTAGATATTTTTCTAGGTTTAAAACCATTTAAAGCAATACCAAGTCGTGATGCTAAATCACTTATAACTTGATTAAATTCTTTATGTTCATAATTCATTAAAAAAGTAAAAACATTCCCTGTCGCATGACAAGAAAAACAAGTATATATTTGTTTTTCTCTTGATACACTCATAGAAGGATTAGTATCATCATGAAAAGGACAAACACCAAAATAATTTTTACCACGTTTTTCTAGAGGAATTTTCTCACCAATTATATCAACAATATCAGTTTTACGTCTAATCTCATTTACAATATCTTGATTATTCATGAAAACACCTCCTAACAATTACATTTATTAGTTTAACACAACAAGAACAAATAAAACAAACAAGTTTGTTTTTACCTTGTCGTTACCTCCAAGGTTTCCTACTTCATAGATAGAGTATCCTCTATTCTCCATAGGCTTAAATTCCGATAGTCGCTACCGTACTTGAGTATTATTTATCTTTGTTCTTTTTCATTATATCAAACATTATTTAACTTTGGTAGTGTAACTTCAATCCTTCAAATAATATGTTTAAACTTGCATTTATATCTCTATCATTATGTGATCCACATTCTGGACAGTCATACTCTCTTATATTTAAATCTTTTAACTTTTCATTTTTATAACCACAGGTTGAACATATCTGACTACTCGGGTAATAAGTATTTATCTTATAATAAAACTTTCCTTTTATCTTACTTTTCCATTCTATTAGAGAACATAATTTACTTAAACTTGCATCTGATAGACTTTTATTAAATACTTTTTTCTTATCTTTAAACATATCTTTTACTAATAAACTCTCTGTTACTATAATGTCATGTTCATTAACTATTTCATTCGCTATATCATTTAAATAATGTTTTCTATAATTCTTTATCTTTGCATGTACTCTTGCTATCTTTTCTTTTGTCTTTAAATAGTTCTTACTTCCTTTAACTTGTCTTGATAACTTCTTTTGTAATCTTTTTAATCTCTTTTCATATTTCATTAATACTTTCAGATTACCATACTTTATGCCATCACTTGTTACTACTAAATCTTTTATTCCTAAATCTATTCCTACTATTGTAGTAGGTGTTACTTTCTCTATTAAGATATCTTCTTCTACTAATACACTTACATAATACTTATTTGTTGTCTCTCTTGAAATAGTAGCATTTACTATCTTTCCTTCTATTTTATCTTTATCTCTAAATCCTTTTATTTTTACCTTACCTAGTTTAGGTAATTTTATAAATCTAGTTAATAAATCTACTTCTATATTACTATACTCTTTTCCTTTATAAGTACTCCTTATACAGTTAGTTCTATAAGATTGTCTATTAAACTTACTCTTAAAATTTGGATATCCACTTCTTTTTGCAAAGAAATTATTAAAACCATCTTCTAAATCAAATATAGAGCATCTTAAGGCACATGAATCTACTTCTTTAAGATATTCATATTCTTTTTCTAATTCTTTTAAATCTTTACATAAATCAAATGACTTTTGTACTCCATTTTCTTTTTGATAATTTAGATAATAGTTATAAACAAAACGAGCACATCCAAAAGTTTTATGTATTAATATTTTTTGTCCTTCATTTGGATATAATCTGAATTTATATGCTCTATATATTTCCATAATACGAACCCTCTTTCTTGTAACTTAAGTGTACCATATAAAAAGTTTGTTCGTCAAGCTCATTTTTATAAATCTAAAAAGAAAGTCTACCAATCGATAGAACTTTCTAATCATTTTCCACTGGGATCATTTATTACTCGCCAGCCACCCAGAAGCGAGAAACATTGCCTATTGGGATCATTTATTACTCGCCAGCCACCCAGAAGCGAGAAACATTTTCATATATGTAAGTAAAATTACTTACTTTAATATTATATGAAACTTCTTTCATTTAATACAGTTATAATATACCACAAAAGAAACATCTTGTAAAGTAACTAAATTTAAGTATAATAGTTAAAAAGGAGGTACTACTATGCTTAATATTATTATGCAACATATAATTACAAAAGATGAGGATACTATTTTTAATTTACTAGTTACATCAAAAGAAAGAGATTTAACAGAGAAAGAAAAAACTAAATTTTTAAAAGCAATGAGTAGAAGTATTTATTTTTCTCTTAATGCTTTTCTGAGAGAAAAAGAAAAAGAAGATAATACTTCATTAGATATTATTATTATTAATAACGGTTTAAATTTACTAAATGATTTAAATAATGGATTTGAAATTACTATAGACAATTGTACATTAGAAAACATTAATCAAATATCTGCCCATTTTCAAAGTATATTAGAATATGAAAATAGTTTTCTTGATTATAAAGATGATAACAGTAAAGACAATTTTTTAAAAACATTAAATAAATTTGAAAAAGCAAAAGACTTTAGTGAAGGATACAAAGAAAAGACTTTAACAAAAAATTAAAGTCTTTTATCATTACTATCATTAACAAATTCTTTTAAATAACTATTATTAATACTATCTTTTGTTTCAAAAACATAAGTATAACTATTTAAATTATTCTTATAATCTTCTAAAAGATTAGGAATATCATCTTTATCATAATCTTTATACTCTTCATATAAATTCACTATTTTATTATTACTACTAACTAAATCAGTATATGATCTATAATAATTAGAATAATCATAACTTAAAGCCTTTTTTAAAGTAATTGTATAAACTAATCTATCATCATCAACAATTCTCTTACCACTTACATAGAAATTAATTATAGAAGGAGAAATATATGCAGAATGAGCATGATTTAGATTATCTGCCTTATACATTTTAGATTCTTCATCATATATTAAGTAATCCCCATCCTCTAAATAACATGTAGAATTTACTGGTTCAAAAGTTATGTTATTACCAAAATATTTTTTCAAAACATTCTCTATTTTATCAAGACTAACACCTGTATTAAAATCAAGTCCTAATTCTTTTTTTGTTTCTATAGGAAGTCTATCTATAAAATTAATTTTATCTAAATCTGTTAAATCATTTATCTCTTTAGTACCATCATATATTATTAAATAACTATCATAATTAGATATTAAAGTAATTAAAGATTCTCTTTCCTTCTCTGTCAAATCATAACTTTGCCTTTCTTTAGGAATATTCTCTTCTTCTTTTTGCAAATTAATACTAATTAAAGTCAATATAGCAACTATCAAAATAAAAGTAAAAATTGATATAAAAACCATAAGAGTCATTTTTCTTTTTTCCATAAGTATCACCTACTTACTTAAAGTATATAAGAAGTTCAAAATATTATCCATAAGAAATTAAAAGAAGTATGTAAAATTTACATACTTATGGATTTAATCTATTAGGTCCTCTAAATAACATCATCGCTTCTTTAATAGAAATATCTAATATTAACATAGTAAGTCTATCTACACCAAGACCAAAACCACCATGAGGAGGACAACCATATTTAAAGAATTCTAAATAAAACTCTATATCTTTATCTAGTCCCTTTTCTAAAGCTTGTTTCTTTAAGACATCATATCTGTGTTCTCTTTGTGCCCCTGTAGTAATTTCTACTCCTCTATATATTAAATCATATCCTTGTGGAACATCATTTTTACGCATATGATAGAAAGCACGTTTATCTTTAGGAAAATCTGTTACAAAGATAAACTCAGAATTAAACTCCTCCATGGCATAACGATATGCTAAACGTTCACCTTCAGTAGTCAAATCATTTTTCTCTTCTTCATCTACTTTATAATCATATTTTTCTTCTAATATATCATAAAGATCTGCTAACTTTACTCTTGGAAATTTATTTTTAGGAACAATCAACTCTTTATTATATAACTCTTTAATTAAATCTCCGTACTTAACATTAACTTTATCTAAAGCATAAGTTAATAACTCTTCTTCAAAATCCATAACATCTTCGTATGAATCAATATAAGCGAATTCTAAATCAAAACCAGTAAACTCTGTAGTATGTCTACTAGTATTTGAATTTTCAGCACGAAATACAGGTGCAACTTCAAACACTCTATCAAAACCACTAGCTATAGCCATCTGCTTATAAAATTGTGGAGACTGAGCAAGATAGGCTTTACGATCAAAATATTTTACTTCAAAAACCTCAGAACCACTCTCAGATGCTGCCCCTATTAACTTAGGTGTATGTATCTCTGTAAAATCTTTAGAATACATAAACTCTCTCATAACTTTAACTAAATAACTTTGAATTTTAAAAATATTAAAATTATATTCATTTCTTAAATCCAACCATCTATAATCAAGTCTTTGATCTAATAATTGAGCATCTTTATCATGAATATTAATTGGAAGTTCAGGATCACTTTCACTAGTTACTTCTATCTTAGTAGGAATAAATTCCATTCCCCTTAATCTAACATTTTCATTTTTCTTTAAAGTTCCTGTTACTTTAACAGTAGATTCTACTGTTAAGGTATTAACTAATTCTACCATTTCTTTATTCTTTTCTTCACTCTTTTCAATAGTTACTTGAACTCTATCAGTAGAATCTCTAAGTACTAAAAATTGAACCCATTTAATATTTCTAATATTCTCAACAAAACCACTAATTTCTATTTCTTTATCATAATATTTCTCTAAATCTTTAAAAAATATCTTATTCATCGCAATCACATCCTTCACTATGATTATGATACTCTTCAACAGGTAGATTATCATCACTTATATGTTCATCAAAGTAATAGATAACATATTCCATCATAATCTTTTCTTCTTCTTTTGTTTTATTATTTTTTATAGTAATTAAACCTTCATTTAAATCATCACTATTAAGTAGTATTAAATATTTACTATTAAAGTAATCTGCTCTTTTAAACTGACTCTTTAAACTTCTCTCAGTATATTCAGTCTCAATTACAAACCCAGACATTCTAAGAAGATTAGCAAGATAAATAGCATTTTTCTTTTCATCTTCATTAACATACATAATAAAAGCATCTATATCATTTCTTACATTATCTATATCTCTTTCTATTATCTCATCTACTAATCTATCAAGACCTACTGCAAAACCAACACATGCTGTACTAGGGCCATCTAAAGTACTTACTAAATTATCATAACGACCACCACCACCTAAAGCAAGATTATTATCAGTAGTCATTAATTCAAAAACAGTATGATTATAATAGTCAAGTCCTCTTACTATTTTAGAATCTATTACATATTTAACTTCTAAAATATCCAAGTATTC
This sequence comes from uncultured Bacilli bacterium, assembly GCA_944363685.1. GTDB lineage: Bacteria > Bacillota_I > Bacilli_A > RF39 > UBA660 > Onthousia. The sequence goes on along the minus strand of CALVUV010000003.1, from coordinate 9,668 downwards.
ACAAACCTTCTCAAAATGTTCTTTACTTTCTTCATTAAGATAATCAAGTATTTTAGGAGCATCTTTAAAGTAATCTTTATCACTATCTACTTTACAATCAATAATTCTTAAAGGATTCTTATCAAACCTTTCCTTACAATCATCACATAAATCATCTAAATAAGGTTTAAAATAACTCTTTAAAGCTTCTCTATATTTATCACGAGACTCTTTATCTCCTAAACTATTAATATGTACTACAGTATCATCTAATCCTAACATTTTATTAATATTGTAAGCAAGAGAAATAACTTCAGCATCCATCATAGGATCACTACTACCCAATACTTCTACTCCATATTGACTTAATTCTCTAAGTCTTCCCTTTTGAGGTCTTTCATATCTATACATTGTCCCATTATAATAAACTTTAACAGGTAAATTATGAGTACCATACATTTTATTTTCTATATAACTTCTAACTACTCCTGCAGTTCCTTCTGGTCTTAAAGTAATAGATCTATCCCCTCTATCTTTAAAATCATATGTCTCTTTAGTAACAATATCAGTTGAATTACCAATTCCTCTATGAAATAAAAGACTAGCTTCAAATATAGGAGTTCTAATATAATTATAATTATACTTTTCCATACATGAATCTATAACTTCTTCTACATATTTAAAGACTCTTGCTCTCTTATCTGTTAAATCAACTGTTCCTTTTGGTTTACTTATCATTTTAATCCCTTTCTTTCTATCAGTTATTATACATTATTTTCTTCTATTAGGAAAGTCAAACTTAATTTTTATAGAACAAATAAAACAAACAAGTTTGTTTTTACCTTGTCGTTACCTCCAAGGATTCCTACTTCATAGATAGAGTATCCTCTATTCTCCATAGGCTTAAATTCCGATAGTCGCTACCGTATTAATTTATCTTTCATTTGTTATTTTATCTAAAACATTATCTATACTATGCTAACTAAATTATAGTGTAACTTTAATCCTTCTAATAATATGTTTAAACTTGCATTTATATCTCTATCATTATATGAGCCACATTTTGGACAATCATATTCTCTTATACTTAAATCTTTTAACTTACTATTCTTATATCCACAATAACTACATATTTGACTACTTGGGTAATAGGTATTTATCTTGTAATAAAACTTACCTTTTATTTTACATTTCCATTCTATTAGAGAACGTAATGTACTAACACACGCATCTGATAGACTTTTATTAAATGCTTTTTTCTTTTCTTTAAACATATCTTTTACTAATAGACTTTCTGTCACTATAATATCATGTTCATCTACTATTTCATTAGCAATGTCGTTTAAATAATGTTTTCTATAATTTTTAATTTTAGCATATATTCTTGCTATCTTTTCTTTTGTCTTTAAATAGTTTTTACTTGCCTTTTCTTGTCTCGATAACTTTCTTTGTAATCTTTTTAATTTCTTTTCAAACTTCATTAATACTTTATCATTACCATATTTAATACCATCACTTGTTATAACTAAATCTTTTATTCCTAAATCTATTCCTACTATACTAGTAGGTGTTACTTTCTCTACTAACAAATCTTCTACTACAACTACACTTACATAGTATTTACCTGTAGATTCTCTTGATATAGTTGCATTTAATATCTTTCCTTCTATTTTATCTTTATTTCTAAAGCCTCTTATTTTAACTTTTCCTAGTTTTGGTAATTTTATATTTCTAGTTAATAAATCTAATTCTATATTGCTATATTCTTTTTCTTTATGTCTACTTCTTATACAACTAGTTCTATAAGAATGTTTACTAAATCTATTTTTAAATTTAGGATAACCTTTTCTTTTAGCATAATAATCACTAAAAGCTTTACATAAATCATCTATAGTAGAACATAATACAGTTGAATCTACTTCTTTTAAAAACTCATTTTCTTTTTTTAATTTAGATAAATCTTTATGTAAATCAAATCTATTTATACCATTATTATCCTTTAAATAATTAAGATAATAATTATATACAAATCTTTTACATCCTAAAGTTTTATTAATTAATATTCTTTGTTCATCAGTTGGATATAACCTAAATTTATATGTTTTATATATTTCCATAATCCGAACACCTCTGTTTAATTTTTTGTAACCTAAGCGTACTATATAGAAGATATGTTTGTCAATACATTTTTTCGATTTTTCAGTATAAATTTCCTATTATATTAAAAACAAAAAGAGTCATCATAACTCTTCTTTTCTTTGTTTATAAATTTGGGCGACTTTTTAAACAAAATAAGATGGTAAAGAGAGTTAGATGACTAGGAATTTTCATTCCCAATACAAATATATAATAAAACTTAAAAAGATACAAGTACGAGTTTTCGTAAACACGTTAAAACCTTTTAATATCAACAAAAATTTACATATTTTTTTAATCAACTAAACTATTCATCTTTCTAATTTTCTCTAAAATATCATTTATTTTAACAATTTTTACATCCTCTTTATTATTTAACATTTCATTTACTTTCTTATTCTTATCATTAGAACAATCTAAATAATCATAATCAAAATTAGTAACAGAATAATCTAATAACTCTTCATCTTCTAAAAGCATATTCACTACATCTTTAATATTTTCCTTAGTAATAATTGAATCTATAAAATTAGTTAATTTATTATCATGCGTATAAAGATATCTTTTTATAATATTTTCAAATAATAATTTAAGATAATTAGATCTGTTTACTGTATTAACTAAATCCCTCGCTCCATACTGTGAAGTAAACTTAATATTATTACCTGTTTTTAAATAATCATTAAGAGCATAATTACCTTGACCTTTTTTATAAACTTTATCACATATAACAATAGATGTATGTAAATCTAACACAGTATTTATATCTTTATAAAGAACATCATCATCTTTAGTAATAGTTACATTAATTTTAGGACTTTCTATTAAAAGATTTAATTCCTTAACTCTAGAATTTAAATAATTAGTTATCTTTTCATAATTAGTCGTAACTTTATTAATAGGAATTTCCTTTACAAGATTATCATCAGTATTAACTATTGGTTTATCATTACTATCTGTATAATCACTAGTAATTAATTCTTCTATCATCGTATCATCATAAAGAGTCTTCAATATATTAATAGTTTCAAAACTACTAATTACTGTATCATTAAGTAACACTTCAACAATTAATCTTTCTATCTCTCTAGTCTTACTATCCATATTTTTATCATAATCTTTAAAATAATCTTTTAAAGGAATATCTTTATAAACAATATTAGGATACTTAGATGATTTCTTATTATTAACAAGTAAAGCTATCTCATCAATAAATTCTAATTGTTGTCTTATCGAATTCTCTAATATCATAAGTCTCTTCTTATATTTTACAATCACTTCATCAATTTCTTTAGACATTTTTTCTTTATAACTTTTCTCAACATATCGCATATACTCATTTAAATCATAATAAATACCAGCATTTCTAATAATAGTTTTACATGTTTCTATTATATTATCTTTAGTCAAAACAAGATTAGGTAAATTAGTAAAACCTTGATCAAGAATATTAACCTCTTCTTCACTTTTAACAATAGCATAATAGTTACTATCATCTTCTAGAGTATAACAAGCATAAATTAGATTATTTTTAGGTTTATATAAAGATTTTACAATTTGATCATTAATTTTAGCGAAAAGAAGAAAACTTCTATTTGTTTCATTACCTTTACTTTTATTAGTATTAGAATTTAATGATAAATTATCTATTGTAGATATAAGAATATGTAAGTTATTTATAGAATAAATAGAATTTAAGATATTATTATAAATAGTAGTTACTTCTTCTCTTACTTTATCATCTATAGATAAATTATTAAATTTTATAATACTCTCATTCGCTTTTATAATTAAATCATTATATTCTTGAATATTATAATTATTTAAAGTTTTAATAGTCTCTTCACTTATATTATTATATAAATTAAAAGTTTTCTCATATAAGTTATTTAATTCTATTATTTTAGAATCACTATCATCTTCTTCTTTCAAAGAAATAAATTCTTTATTTATATTATCTAAAGAATTAGTTATATTAGTTAAATTCTCTTTATTAATTAAATTATCTATCCTAACTAAAAGTTGATTAATATGTCCTATTAATTGACTAATTAAATTAATTTTTTCTTTTATTTTCTCTTGCTTTAAAGTATTAGAAGTAAGATTTAAAAAATTAATAATATCATCTTTATTAATATCTACTATCTTTAAAGGTTCTAAATTATTCATACAAAACACCTCAATTTATTCTATAAATAAATTATAACAAAGAAAAAGCAAATAGTAAATTATTTGCTTTATTTTCCTAAAGATGTAGTTGCTTCTGCTTGCTCTACTGGTACTTCATTTGTTGTAAAAGTATTACTATTAGCATCATAAGTTACATCTTCACCAGCAGCCATAGCATCTACAGCAGCTTGAGCAACATCTTCATTAGTTGTAGTTGTAGAAGTATCTGTTCCTGTAGAAGTTTGAGTTGTTTGAGTATTTTGTTGTGTTTCAGTAGGTACTTGTTCAGTTGTTGTATTTTGAGTAACAGGAACCTCTTCTGTATTAGTCTCTTGTTCTACTGGCACTTCTTCTGTAACAGTACCTTGAGATTGTTGTAATTCTTCTTCAGTAGTATCATAATTACCATCTCCTGCAGATGCAGTATCATTTTGATCAGGTAAATCAGAATTAGTATTCTCATCAGATGAAGTATTACCATCTTGACTTCCATCAACATAAGTTAAACTACCATCTTCAACAGCATCTTGATCTACTTCCCAACTTATATCCCCTTCAGATATTTCATCATCACTTGCTGGTACTTCCATTTCTTCACTATAATCATTATCTGTATTATCATCAGTTACTTCTTCTTCACCAGTCATTACATTATCATATTTACCTTCATCTGTTTCTTGATTTTCATTATTATTATCATTATTATTTCCTTGTTCAGGTAAAGAAGCATTAGAATCTTGAAGACCTAAATATGAATTATCTACTTCACCAGGTGCTCTTGTTGGTGTAGTTGTATAAGAACCACCACCATAACTACTAGAACCTCCTCCTGATGAACTATAAGTTGAAGCACTACCATTAGTATTAGTACTAGCATTAGCATTAGTATTAGTATTAGTATTAGTAGCAGCAGCTTGAGCTTCGTTATTTGCTTGATTTTTAATATCATTAATTTGATCATCAAGATCATCAACAGTTGCTACTACAGAACCCTTATTAGTTGGAGAACCTTTTCTACTTAAACCTAAACCTAAACCTAAACCAAATACTAAAGCAAACATAGCTACTTTTGCTACCCATTTTTTAACATTATTTGGTTTCCCTTTCTTATTTTTATTTTTATCTATTTTTACCACTTTATCATCATTATCAGTTTTCTTATCATCTTTCTTTACAGTATTTTTCTTGTCTTTCTTATTATATTTTTCTTTAAAATTATTATATGCATCACAAACATCTTGAAAATCTTTTTTTTCTATAGCAGGTGCATTATTAATCATAACATTTATATTACTAGCTGTATTCTTACCTATTCTAAAGTTAGGATCCCTCATTAACTCCTCTGCACCTTTTTTGCCATCTCTACCCTTAGGTCTTCTCTCATAATTATGTGAATTAGCATACTTAGCACCAAGTTCAATAGCAAATTCTTTATCATCTGTAAACTTATATTCTCTTTTACCTTTAGCATCTTCTTCTACATAACAATATGCTATTTTCTTAGTATCATCATCCATAGTCATATAGAAACTATATAACCCTAATATTTTATTATCCTCTTTCTTTTCTTTCTTTACATCAGTTTTTTTCTTGTCTTTAAACCATTTCCAATTAATATTCATAACCTTTCCCTCCTTATCTTGTTCTTCCTGTATAATAATAACCTTGATTTAATAAATTAGTATCATTATATGTACTCCATTTAGTATCAGTACTTCCACTACTAATTAAACTTCTTGTTCTTTCACTATAGTATTTAACTCTACCATAAACAGGATTACCCTTTGAATCAGTTCCAACTTTCTCTACTCTTGAATAAAGCTGTACCTCTCTTAAACAATTAACATCATTATCATTACATTTAATTGGTCCTAAACCTGCTGTATTATATTTCCAACTAGACCAGGCACCCCAAGCTGAAAAAACAGGATTATTAGTTTTAGAATACTCATACATAACTGTTACATTATTGTTATTATTATTAGAACCACTATTATTACTTGCATTATTATTTCTATTAGCATTATTAGAAGATGATGTATTATTAGTAGTTCCAGCATCTGTAGTAGTCGCCTCAGTTATATCAACTTCATCAGTTACCTCTTCATCTTCTTTTTTATTAGTACTCTCTTCTTTTGATGAATCTCTCTTACATAAAGTATCAGTACAGTAATCATATTGTCCTACTCTTGTTAACTTATAATCTTCTTTCTCATTACATTTTAAGTTAACTCTTAAAGTATAATCATTATCATTCTTAGTAAGTCTAATATAACTTTCATTAACATCACAAGCTTCATTATTACCATCAGTAAAAGCTTCTAATAAATTCTGATTAATCATCTCTCTTAATGTTAATTCAGTATTCTCTCCTACTTCTTTTGGTAATTTATCTTCTGTATAATATTTATAAGCAGCATCTTCCATTTTCTCTAAGTTAGCACTAAAAACTTTATCATAATTAGAATCACTTGAATTAGTACTTGTTTCATTAGTTGTAAGCTTAGTAATTATAAAAATAATAAGTATCAAAAAGATAATTACAATAATAGCTTTTAATAAAACATCACGTAATGGAAAACGACCTCTTGCATTCTCTTCCGTATACATAATATTCTCCCCCTTCTCCTTAAGATGGCCATATTATACCACATTTATTAAGGATTGTCAAATTTTAAGCAAACAAGTGTACAACCTGGATTCATAAAATCTAGTTTATATTCTAACACTCTTTTATCTTTTTTTAAATACTCATTTACCGTTTTCGCTAAAATTCCTTTACCAATGCCATGAATTATAACAATATTCTCATATTTTAACTTATAACACTCATCAATAAATTCTTTTACTTTAAAAATAGCATATTCTCTATCCATACCATGTAAATCCAATTTAGGATAACTAGATAATATCAAGATTGCCACTTCTTTCTAAAACAATATTTAAACTAGGAACAGAATATCTTCCCCCTACTTTAGTAGTTGAAATCGCACCTGTTATATTAGAAAGACGACAAGTTTCTTCTAAAGAATAATTATGAGATATAAAATAAGTAAAAGCACCATGAAAAATATCTCCCGCGCCTGTTGTATCAACCGCTTTTACTTTAATACTTGGTATAAACTTATATTCCCCATCTATTTTAGTAAAACATCCTTTATCTTCCAAAGTTATAATAACAGTATTATGAAAGTCATTTTCTAATTTTTTATGAACCTCTATTAAAGACTCTATACTACCATCATAACTTAATTTAGTATAATCTAAAGCAAAATTCTTAGAACAAACAAGATAATCTACATAAGGACATAAATTAACAGTACTTGGTTTAAAACTACCAGCATCTATTATTTTAATAGCATCTTTATTATTTTCTAAGATTCTCTTACTCATCTCTTCTTCTTCACCATCTACTAATATAACATCATATTTATTGTCATTATAGATACTACATCTTTTAATATCATCATCTTGACTAGTAAGAATAGTTCTAGTAGTTTTAACACGATTAGCAATGATAAAACTAAGACCAGTATCAAAATCATCTACAAGTTCTAAATAATCAGTAGATACATTAGCACTTTCTAATTCCTGTTTTATTCTTTTACCATAAAAATCATTACCTACAACACCCTGAAAAGAGACATCACATCCCCAAAGACCTAATAGATAAGCAGCATTACTAGCAGGACCTCCACCACAATCTATATGCTTACCTAAACGCATTTTTGTATTTTCTATAGGGTATTCATCTACTTGAAAAGTAATATCATAAGATGAATGACCAATTGTTAAATATTTCATACCATCACCATTATTAGTATAACAAGTTTTTAATAAAAAATATATAAAAATAAGAGACTATAGTGTAAATATCTGTTATACTTAAGATGGTGATGAAAGTGAAAAAAGTTAAAACAAAAAAGAAAGAAACTAAGAAATTAACTAGAAAACAAATAATTATTCTTATAATTGTTACTATTATATTAGGTATTTTATGTTATTTTATTTCAACTGAAATAACAAAATCTATTATTGATCATAGAACTATGGCAGAAAAAAGAGAAAATGAAAATTATGAAGATATTATAAAGATTGATACTATTGAAAACATTGATATTAATACTTTTATAAATAATTATAATGAAATTAGTAATGAAGATATTAGTAGCAGTGACATAGTTGACAATGTTATAAACATTGGAGATTGTGAAATAGAATTTGTTATAAATGATAATTATTTAAGTATTACAAGTGTTAATTTTAATAAGAAAAATAAGAGTAATAAAGAAGTTATAAGAAATATAATAAAAGCAAATAATAAAGATATTGATGATGATAGTATTGATTTAGTATATGATAGAGTATTTGAAACAAAAGGAACAACCAATGATGATACTGGTGAGATATCAGAATTTTTTCAATATCAAGGATTAGAATTCAGTTTAAAAGAATATAAAGATAGTGATTATAAGTATAGTTTTAGAATTGGAAGAATAATTGAAGAAGATAAAGAAGAAACAAAAGAAGAATGATTAATATCACTCTTCTTTTAGCTTATAATATTTTTTAAGATATCACATAAGGATTTGAGGCAGTACCATCACCTGAGGTAAATCCGTTATCAGCTTTAACATTTATTACAGGACGCAAACCACCATCAACGTCGTGGACAAGACTGTTTCCCAAACCCTCAGTCTCAATCCAAACATTAGCATCACCATAACTAAAGCGGGAAGGTGTCATACTCCAGTAATAAATATTTGCTGATTCTGAATTTAAATAACTATTACCTACTACCATCATTGTTTCTCCTGCAAATACTAACTCATCTGCTGTTATTAATCCTGCTTTTAATCGGTATGATCCTCCATAACTCTCTGTTGTACTTGAACATTTTAAACTTGGTGTTACATTTTCTTGCATTTCGAATCCAAATAATTTTCCATACATTGGAGCCAATCTATCAAAACTTGCAAATACATTTCCCAGCCTTGTTTCTTCTCTGTATCCACTACTATCACTACAGAATCTTCCTCCTATTACTTTACTATCATATATAGTACTTCCTAAAGTATTCTTATACCATGTATCTACTTCTTTCTTTATAAATGAATCAGTTCCATTGTCATAGGTATATCCTGTGTATTTTGAATCATTAAATTCTAAATTATAAGGAGATTTTCCTATTACATAAGAATGTGCTAAATCACTATTATCAGGATTAACACTTGTTCCATTATATATTAGTCGTAAACTACCATCTCCATTTACTCTTACTATTCTCCAGTACATCTTATCTCCTGTTGATGCTAACTTTACTTGTGTACAATTACCTACATTCTCAGGATAAGCATTTTCACAACTTTCAAGACTTTGATAAT
>CALVUV010000002.1 GCA_944363685.1 uncultured Bacilli bacterium | reverse complement strand
TTATAATTAAATACTTTGTCTTTGTCGCTTTAACAATATCAACTTATACAGCTTTAGTATCAATAGTACAAGTTTTAAAATACTATAAAGAAGTTTTAATATCTCTAGCAGTAGGAGTATTAATAAAATTTGTTTTAAATGTTCCATTAATTAATCTTTTCCATAATCTTGGTTTTGTCCCAGTCTATGGTTCAATAACTGCAACTATACTAGGTTATGCATTAGGTATTATACTATGTTTAATCTTCTTAAAAAGAAAATGTGATGTAAGTTATATGCCAACAGTTAAACTATTAGGTAAAATAATTATTGCCGATATCGCTATGCTTGTTGTCTTAAGTGTTATAAAACTAGTAATACCAATTTCATCATCAATAAGATTACTAAATATTCCAATTATCGCTATCTATGCTCTTATTGGTGTATTAGTATATTTCTTCATCGCTCATAAATTTAATTTAATAGAAGAAGTATTTGGGAGTAAACTAATAAATAAGATAACTAGTAAGTTTAGGAGGAAATAAAATGACATTAAAAGAAATAGATGTTAAGACGTTTGAAAATTATGCTAAAAAGAGTCCTTATAGGACTTTTATGCAAACAGAAGAAGTAGGAAAACTTAGAAAGTTAAATGGTTGGACTACTTATTATTTAGGACTATATGATAATGAAAAGTTAGTAGGAGTGACTCTTCTAGTAGGTAAGAAAAGACATTTTAACAAATATGAGTTTTACGCACCACGTGGTCCTTTAGTAGATTATAATGATAAAAAAACACTAAGTACTTTCTTAGAACTATTAACAGATTTTGTCAAAAAACATAATGGTTATGTTCTAAGAATTGATCCTTATGTACCTTACAAAGAACGTAACGGCAAAGGAGAGATTATTAAAGATGGTTATGATAATACCGATATTGTAAATACGATTTTAAAGGCTAGCTTTACTAGTGTTCCTTATGATGATAGAGAACAAGTAACTTTTATGTATGCCTTAGATACCAAAGATAAAACAGAAGAAGAAATTTTAAAAAATATGAAACCTAATACTAGGAACTTAATTAAAAAAAATATAAAAAATGGAGTAGAAATAGTTGAACTAAAAAAAGATAACTTAGATGAATTTTATAAAATAATGCAAAGTACTGGTTCAAGAAAAGGCTTTGATATTAGAAATATAAACTATTATCAAAATATGTATGATTTATTTAGTAAGAAAAATGAAATAAAATACTTAGTAACTAAACTAGACTTATCTAAATATATTAAAATGTTAGAAAATGAATTAGAAAGTAATATTGATAAGAAAAATAAACTTAGTGATAATAAAAATAATGATGGTAAAAGAAAAGCTTTAGATGAGGCTATTAATGGCCTAAATAAAAAGATAGAACTAGCGAAAGAAGAAAAAGAAAAGTATGGAGATGTTATCACTTTATCAGGCTCTATGTTTATAATGACTAAGAAAGAAGTAGTATATCTATCTAGTGGAAACTATGAAGAGTTCTTGTCATATAATTCACAATATTTAATTCAATGGGAAATGATTAAATATGCAATAGATAATGGTTGTGATAGATATAATTTTTATGGAATACCTAATACCTTTGATGATAAAAATGATAAAGATTATGGTATCTATGAATTTAAAACAGGTTTTAATGGTTATATAGAAGAGTTAATAGGTGAATTTGCAATAAAGACATCTCCAGTTTATTATTTAATAAAATTAATCCATAAGATAAGACATTAAGGAGTACTTATGATTTATCCAGAATTTCTAAAAGAAAAAGATACTATCGGAGTAACTGCACCTTCAGATGGTATTACTGATAAAGTTAAACTTAAAAGATTGGATAATGCCATTAAAAACTTTGAAGATAGAAGCTTTATAATAAAAGAAACACCTAATGTTAGATGTAGTGTTAAAGGAAGAAGTGCATCTTCTAAAGAAAGGACAGATGAGTTAGAAAGTCTTTATAAAGATGATAATGTAAAAGCAATTATATGTGCAAGTGGTGGAGATTTCCTACTTGAAATGCTAAGTGAATTAGACTTTAATGTAATTAAAGATAATCCTAAATGGTTACAAGGATTTTCTGATCCAACAGGTTTACTATTTACAATTACAACTAACCTAGATATTGCCACTATATATGCTGATAATTTTGGATGTTTTGGAATGGAACCTTGGCATAAATCATTAGAGAATAATTTAGAAATATTAAAAGGTAACATTATAGAACAGACAAGTTTTTCTAAATATGAAAAAGGTTATAAAGATTATATAACTGGGAAAGAACCATATGAATTAACTGAAAAAGTCTATTGGCAAAACTTAAACAATGAAGAGGTTATTAATATTAAAGGCAGAATGATTGGTGGTTGTCTTGATATAATTACTGATTTATTTGGTACAAGATTTGATAAAACTAAAGATTTCCTTGAAAAATATAAAGACGATGGAATCATTTGGTACTTTGATGTTTGTGAGTTATCTAGTGAATCTATTATTAGAATTCTTTGGAAACTTAAAGATAATAATTATTTTAAATACACTAAAGGAATACTTTTTAGTAGGGTTTATGCTTGTAATAGTTATTATGATATTACTTATGAAGAGGCAATTTATGAATCTCTAAAAGATTTAAATATACCTATAATCATAAACACAGATATAGGACACGTTTCTCCTAGAATGACTATTATAAATGGAGCAATAGCAACTATTACTTCATCAAAAGGAAAAGGAAAAATAAAATTTGAGTTAAAGTAAAGGAGAAAATATGACAAGATTATTACAATGGAACATATGGAATAATGAAGATATAGATAATATCATTAAAGAACTAAAAAGAATAGATGCAGACATTGTGTGTATTCAAGAATTAGCAATTAAAGATGATAATGATATAAAAATAAGAAAACTAAAAGAAGTGTATCCTTACTTCCATTATGAGAAAGCAGATACATTTTTAGATGGTTATAGTCAGTGTAATGCTATTCTATCAAAGTATCTATTATATGATAAAAATTATACTTATGTCCAAAAGCCTACTGATAATAAGGACGACTACTCTAAAGAAGGAAGAGTATATGTAGAAGCTAAAGTAAAGATAAATGAAAAAGAATTAACTATAGGTACTACCCATTTATCTTATACAGATAGATTCATAGAAACTGAAGAAAAAGATAAAGAAGTAACTAATCTTATTAATTGTATAAAAAAAGATAACTATATCTTAACAGGAGATTTTAATACTCATAAAACTTCTAAATATATAAAATGGTTAGAAGAAACCCTAATAAATAATGATACCTCTAATACTTGGACTACAAAACCTTTTTCATATAATGGCTTCACAGAAACAGAGTTAAATTGGAAGTTAGACTATATATTTACTAGTAAAGATATTAAAGTTAAAGAAACAAAAGTAGTAAATACTAAATACAGTGACCATTTGCCAATATTACTAACATTCAAAATGTAAAAAAGTTATTCCATTAAACTGGAATAACTTTTTATCATCTTTTAATATTCTTAAGTTTATGATATAAAGCATAACTAACCTTATAAGCATGATACCAGAAAGGACTAATAATAAGATCAAACTCCCCAATTAATTCTACAACTTGTCCTCCAAAACTCTTCTTAAATAGATATAGTCCAAGTAAAGGATTATTTTCACTAAAGTCACCTGTTATACCATAGAAGTTATATGTATCATAGCCATGTTCAATCGCATACTTAACACCTGCAAAGTGAAGAGTATAAGCAGATTGAAAACTCATAAGTTCTGCTTTAGAACCACCATATAGCGATAATACTTCTTTACCATAGATTAAGAATAGAATTCCTCCAAGTATTGGTTTGTCTCCATACTTTTCTTTCATATCTTTAGTCTTTTCAATATTCTTTTGAAGTCTTTTAATTTCATTTTTTTCAAACTCTTGTTTACTATGATACTTCTTCTCATTCATAGGTTTACTTTTATCTTCATACTGTTTCTTCCTTGCTTTAATAGATTTCTCTAAAGCTTCTATTTCTTTTTTTGTATTTTCAATCTCTTCATCAAAATCTATTTCCGCAATTAATATTTTTAGAATACCATCATCGTGTAAACTATCCCACATATTCTCGTAATAAGATAAAGGTCTATCAATAAATTCCCGACGTTCTCCAGTATGTTGCATAATATCTTTAAATATAGGTAATTCATCCCTTGTAATCTCTCTTACCTTTACACCAAGTCTTTCATTCTTTCTTAAAATCTGTCTTGTCTTAGAATCCATATCCTTCATAACAACATCAACAGTTCTATCTTTAACCGTAATAGTATGCATCCATCTAGGTTGTAAGGCATCTTGCATTAAGTTAAAACCAAAATGTTTATAACTAAGCTTCTTTAAATTATCAACAGTATCACTATTATCTATACCATCTTTAACTAAATCCCCATTTAAATCTCTTTGTTTATACATAACATAAGGATCTATCTTAATAAATATACCTTCCTTGATTTTTGCAAACTTCTTAACTTCTTCTGTAAACACTTTTAATAAATTATAGTCATGATAATCTATCAAAAAACCTCTAGGTGAATAAAACATATACTTCTTAACAATAGGTACACGCTTTGCAAGAAGTAAAGCCGCCGCCTTTATCTCCTCTTCATCATATAAACCTACAACATAATGCTTCCAACCATTATGTTCCTTTAATTTAGCCCAACCTTTAGTCTGATGAAAAGTCGCTTCATCAGTAGTTAAAGCAAATTTTTCTAACTCATCAAAACTAATCTCTTTCAATTTCATCTTTAAGTTCCTTCTTCTTTCTTTTTTTAATCATATTTCGATAAATTGGCACTAACTTAGTAAAAGCAAAGTAGTAAATTGGTTTAACTACATAATCAAACTCTCCCATAAATTCAACATAGTCTCCTCCAAATTTTCTCTTAAACTCGTGTAGACCAAGTCTAGGATTATCCTTACTTAAATCACCAATAGTACCAAACTGATCATATATCTTTAATCCTCTATCTTTACAAAACTTTAAATGCTCATAATAAGTATGATAATTAACATAAGTCTCTGTCAAGATATTATGATTTCCTGCATAAAGTACCCAAGCCTTATCACCATATTCTAAAATCATATGAGCAGATAGAGTAACTTCTTCGCCATATTCATCTAAATAATTATTATATTTCTCAACTTCTTTTTCTAAATTTTCTTTTTGTCTAGAAAGCTCCTTAAACTTATTCTTAGCCCCCTTAGACATATTCTCTTTAGGAAGATCATCTATTTTTTTATTAACTTCCTCTAAATCACTATTTAAAACTTCTAAACTATCTTTAATATTAACTTTACCTAAAAATAATGTCGCTTTATTATCTTCATTAAATAATTTATATAAAGTCTTATAATAATCTATCCCGTAAGAAACAAAATCTTTTCTAGACTCCGTTAACATCATTAGATGATAAAATGTTTCCAAATCCTTTTCTGTTCCTATCTCTACTTTAGTCTTAAGCTTAAGAGATTTAGCAATTCTTTGTTTGGTAGTCTTTGAAAAATGACTCTCAATTTCCTCCATAGACTGATTTAAATCTATTCTAAAAGTATACCTAGGTTGCATAGTTTCAAAATTCTTAGTAAATCCCATATGCTTATAACCTAACCTAAGTAATTCATTATAAATATTTCTATCTTTAGACTCAACTTCAGTAATTTCACCTTTATAATCTTCCTTCTTCCAGATAATATCAGGATCAATCTTTACATAAATTGCCTTCTTTCTTTTTGCAAACTTAACAATTTCTTCTGTAAATCTATCTAATATTTTTTTCTCCCTAAAATTAATTACATATCCTCTTGGTGCATATAAATAGCATAATCCTAAAGGAAGACTTTTCTTAAGTAAAAGAGTCGCTCCTACAGTCTTTCCATTATCATCTAATCCTAAATAATAAGGAGTAAGCCCTCTTTCTTCCTTAGAAAGTTGTCCCCAATCATAAGACTGTAAAAAATGACTTTTATAAGGATTACTCTTTACAAATTTTTCATATTCATCTTTTTCTAAAACTCTTAATTCCATTATAGTCACTTCCTATATAAAGTATAATTTATTTAACATTAACTGTCAATTTTAGTATACCCAAAATTTTTTTCTCTAACAAAAAAAAGAGCTTAAGCTCTTTACATCATATATTTGTCATTATTATTTCCATATCCAGTAGATTGACTATCATAATTTCTTGGACTAATCATAGCAGATTCAATTCTATTAACTCTATTTTCTAATCTTCTCATTTGTCTTTCAAGTCTATTTACTTGATTTTCCAAACTATTAAGTCTTTGATTGACACTATTATTAAAATTAGGTCCTCCTCCCATTCCTGGATTCATATTTGGATTCATTGGCCACATAGGCATACCTTGATTCATATATTTTTCCTCACTTTCTGATTTATTCTATTCCAAAGGTTGACTCATTATGATAGAATATGCTATATAACTTTAATATAAGGAGTAAAATTATGCGATTAAGAAATGTAAAAGATAAAGAAGAAATACTAAATAATTGTAAATACTTAATTAAAAATCCAGAAGAATATATAGGAAAATGGAAAAGCCTATTTAACAATGATAATCCTATCTATATCGAAATAGGTATGGGTAAAGGAAAGTTTCTTTTAGAAAATGCTCTTAAATATAAGGATATTAACTATATAGGTATTGAAAAATTTGATAGTGTAATGGCAAAAGCGATTAAAAAGATTGATGAAGGACTACCTAATTTAAAATTAATTAGAATGAATGCTTTAGATATAGACAAAGTTTTTTCTAAAGAAATAGATTTAATTTATCTAAACTTCTCAGATCCTTGGCCTAAAAAAAGATGGAGAGATAGACGTCTAACAAGTAAAATATTTCTTAACAAATATGACAAAATTTTTAAAGGTGTAAAGAAAATAGAAATGAAAACAGATAATGAAGAATTATTTATCTATTCCCTTGAAACGTTAAGCGAAAAAGGATATACTTTAAATGATATTTCTTTTAATTATCATAAAACTCATACTGATATTATCATGAGTGAATATGAAAAAAAATTTAGTAAAGAAAAGAAATTTGTCTATCATCTTTTTGCACAAAAGAAGTGACAAACTAAACAGTTATTTGTTATAATTATAGAAGAGTAGGTGAATGTATTTGAAAAAGAAATTACTGATAATAACAATATTACTATTATCATTAACAGGATGTACAAATTTAAACACACTAGACCTTGATAGTCTTACTGATACTTTACTAAGTAAAGATGTAAATCTAACTAATAACGTTTTTGATGGTTATAAGTACTATTTGCCAAAAGGGTTAAAACTAGTATCAAAAGACGAATATAATGCTATAGTAAAAGATGAATATAACAATACCTACTATTTTTATATAGATGTTATTAGTTATTATAATAAAGAAAAAGCCAATTACAAAGAAAATAATAATGCATATTTTTCTAAAGAACTTGAATCTAATGACAAAAATGGCTACTTAGAAATAACTGCAATTGAAAATACAGATGTCTATTTTATAGAGTATATGTACAATTATGGTAAAATAGAAGCTTTTGTTAAAGAAAATGAGATAAAAAGTGCTATTATAAATATGAGTAGTGTATTATCTTCATTGCAATTTAATCGCACTGTTCTAGAAACACTAATAGGTAATAAGGTATTAGATTATAAGGAAGATACCTATGATGTTATGAAACCAAAAGGTAGTACGGCTACTAAAGACACTTATCTAGAATATGAAGAAAAATATGGTGTTTATAAAGGATATGGTGACAACAATACTGAAGAAGACAAAATTGAAATTGAAGAAAATTAAGAAAGGCGGTGTCTAGTTATGAAACTACTAGATAAATTAAAAAATGCTCTTTTTGAAGAAGAATATGTAGAAGTAGAAGAAAAAAAAGAAGTAAAAAAAGAACCTAAGAAGAAAGAAAAACCTATTGCTAAAAAAATTATTATAGATGATAAAGCTCCTAAAAAAGAAGAAAAAAAGGAAGATATCATTGTTGAAGAAGAAAAACCTAAAACTTTAAATTCTAATAACAATGACAATAATAAAGATTTCAAATTTAAAGCTATTCTAGATGATGATTTTATTGATTTAGATAGTGAGAAAAAAGAAAAACCTCTTCCTAAACCTAAACCAGAAGTAAAACCTTTAAAAAGAGAGGATAGAAAAGAACCTAATTTTTATAAGGAAGAAAAGAAAGTAGAAGAAAAAAAATTATATGGAGCTAGTTCAAATCCTATAGATAAAGAGATTAAAATCCACGAATATGGTACTGTTTCTAAACAAAAAGAGAAAAAAGAGTTTCATCCATCACCAATTATTTCTCCAATTTATGGAGTTTTAGATCAAAATTACAAAAAAGACGATATTGTGACAAAGAAAGAGATTAGAATAACAAGTAGTTACAAGTCAAAAAATATTGATGTTGATAGTGTTAGAGCTAAAGCATATGGAAATGCCGATGATATTTTTGAAGAAGAGCTAACTTCTAATAAAAAAGAAAAAGAAGATGTTGAAGATGCAAACGACATTAAAGAAGAAGATAGTCTTTTAGATATTAGTGCAGATAACACTCCATCAGTATCTAAAGTAACTATAGGAGATGCAGAAGAATATTTTAGTGATCTTGGATTAGAATATAACATCGACTACAAAGATACATCTCATGAAAAGGCAACAGGAAGAAGAACAGATTTAAGAAATTTTGATGAAGATGACTACCAAAAAGATAATGCTAGCATAGAAGACAACTTATTTGATTTGATAGATTCAATGTATGATGAGAAGAAAGGGGAATAATTGTGGAATTATTAAGCGTCATTTTGGATAGTCTATTAATAGTATTAGTAATTATACTTATTATACTAGCTTTAAAAGCTTTAGACACTCTAAATAAAGTAGATATACTACTAGATGATACTAAAAAGAAAATGGAAAGTTTAGATGGCCTATTTAACTTTATAGATGTAGTAGATGATAAGTTATCTTTAGTTACTGATACTATAATTAGCGGTATTGTAAGCATTATAACTAATATTTTTAAGAAGAAAAAGGAGGATGATATTGATGAGTAAAAAGAGTGGTATTGGAAAGTTTGTAGTAGGAGCAGCAATAGGAGCAGGACTTGGAGTATTATTCGCACCTAAAAAGGGAAGTGAAACAAGAAAAGATTTAAAAGAAAAACTAGATAATGTAGTTGCTAAAATCAAATCAGTTGATACTGAAGAAGTAAAAGCAATGTTTGAAGAAAAAGTAGAAGATATTAAAAAAGAGCTTGAAGATTTAGATAAAGAAAAAGCTTTAAAAATTGCTAAGAAAAAAGGTGAAGAAATAAAGAAAAAATGTCAAGATTTAGTAAATCTAGCTGTCGCTAAAGGAACACCTGTACTAGAAGAAGCTGCTGAAGAATTAAGATTAAAAGCTATTGATGTTGTAAGTGATGTATTAGAAAAATTAGAATCAAAAGAGAAGAAAAGTTAAGTGAGAACTTAACTTTTTATATATTAAAGATAAAAAATGTGTTAAAATTAATATAGATTAAGAATAGATGGTGGTCATATGAAGAAATCAGGATTTACATTATTAGAACTATTAGCAACTATAATAATACTAGGTCTATTAACAACAATAGTAATAGGAGTAATACTACCACTATTAAATAGAGGAAATGATGAATACTATAAAAATCAAGAAAACATGTTAGTACTAGCAGCAAGAGATTACTTTGCAGACCATAGAAGTAGACTACCTAAAGAAATAGGAGAAACATCAACAGTAACATTAAAAGAATTAATAGAAGGTAAATATATAGATCCTATAAAAGATAAAGAAGGAGTTGACTGTGATTTTGAGAAAAGTACAGTAGTAGTCCAAAAGATAACAGATAAAGATTATCAATACTATGTAACATTAGTATGTAATGGAGATAATGATAATGAAGAAGATGATCCAACTTATGAAAGCGAAAAAGATAAACAAAAGCCAACAATAGTCTTCAATCCAAATAAAGAATCATCAACAAATCCTATAAATATAAAAATGATAATGAAAGATAATAAAGGAATAGCAAGCTATAGATATGTAGTAGAAAAAGATGGAAGTGAATACTATGATAGCGATTATCAAAATTATACAACAGATCCAACTATAAATCTAACAGAAAAAGGAACATATAAAATAACAGGCTATGCTATAGATACAGGAGGAAATGAAACAACTAAGAAATCAGGAAAATATATAATTCACGAAGGAATAAGCTGTGATGAAGTAACATTTACAAGCAATATAACAAGTGAAACATGGACAAAAGAAAATATTAATGTTGATGTAACAGTACCAAGTAACACATATAGATATGAAATAGAAATTAAAAAAGATAATGGAACATATCAAAAAGAAAAGACAGTAATAGGAAGTGCTGCTTCAAAAGTAAATTTGACATCATCAGGAAAACATCAACTAAAAGTAATAGTATATGATAGAGATGGAAGTAGTTGTACTAAAGAAAGTGAACTATATTATATAGATAAAACAGCTCCAAGTTGTGGAAGTGTTACAGGAGCTAGTACCTCTTGGACCAGAAGTAATAGAACTATAAGTGTAGCATGTCAAGATAATGATAGTGGATGTGCCCAAACTAATGTTACTAATACTTTTAGTTCTAGTGCTACTACAGGAACAATATCAATAGCAGATAATGTTGGAAACACAAATAGTTGTTCTGTAAATGTTTATATTGATAAAGATCCTCCTTATGTATATAAAGATTCATTATATTATACCAATTATGTAGGGTCACAATGGTGTCCTGACAGACCTACTGAGATGTTTCCAAGAGTAGTAGTATTGTATATTCATGATACAATGTCCGGACTTACTACAGTTACATTTAATTGGCCTGCAGGAAGTTATAAAACCGGTAATTTGAACAGAAGGCAAACATACGTAGATACTGCAGACAGTAACAATATGGGTGCAGCATCAATGTGTGGTTGGTCAGGAACTTATAATTGGAGTGCTTGTGATAGAGTAGGAAACTGTGGAAGTGGAGGAGTATAGTGAAAAAAAGAAAAATAATATTTATAATAATAGCTTTAATAGGAATAATAAGTATTACGCTAGGAACATTTTTAATCTTTTCATCAAATAAAGAAAAAATAGAAGAAGAAAATCCTATTATCTATGATTTAAAATGTGAAAAAGAAATGTATAATTTTATCTATAAATCGGTTATTAAAGTAACCGCCAATTACAGTACTAAAGATGATGAAATATTAGCTTCACAAATAATCGCTACCATTACTCCAAGTGAAAAAACAAATGAGAAATATTTAGAAAATTTATATAATGAATATACTACTCTATATAAAAATAAGGATGGTTATCCAACATATAATTTAAATTTAAGTGATAGTTTAACAATAGAAGAACTAACAGATTATAGAAAAGTCAAAAATATACCAGACCAAATATTGAGAGATTTTATTGATTTACCACATTTAGATTTAAAACAAACAAAAAGTGAATTACTAAAAGAATTAGAAGATTCCAAATTTTTATGTAAGTAATATAGAATAGAAGCATATTTAAACTATTGCTTCTTTTTAAAATATTTAAAAACTTTTATCTAAGATTCTTTACTATTTGCATAAACTGTAATAAAATAAAACATGTACAGAAAGTTTAAAATTTAACATTTTCTTGCATTTTTTTTAAAAGTGTGCTATAATATGGGCACAAAAACAAATTGGGGGTATAAATATGAAAATAGTAAAGAAAAACAAATTTAAAGCGATTTTGTTATTAGTTTTAGTATCTGCACTAGGTGTATTTACGACATTTGCTACTAATGCTGTTGTAACTGCACCATCGTCATTTACTGCTAATAGTGAAAAAATTTTAGATGGATACATCGATGATTGGAACTATGCAAAATTAACAAGTAGTTTAGGAGGTTATGTATATTGTCGTGATTTCCATAAAGGAATTCCTTACAATGTTACTATGACCCTTGAAGGTGAAGCACCAGCACCTATCGCTTATATCTTATCAAATGGTTTTCCAAGAACAAGTATAACTGGAGATAGTGATGTAGACTATTACATTACTCAAGCTGCTCTTTGGTGGTATATGGACCTTCATATGGGTACAAATAACCTTCCAGAAAGCTTTAAATCAACTGGTCCTGATCCATTAGGATTAAGAACACATATTTTAAATTTAATACATGGTGCTGAGCAAGTAACAGAATATGCAACACCTGCAATTCAAGTTGTTAATAATGATTCAACACTTAACTTATCAGAAGATAAAGCATACTATGAATCAAGTGCTATGAGTGTTAATACATTATATACAACTGGTAATTATAACGTTACTTTAGAAGGTGCTCCAGAAGGAACTGTAGTAGTAAATGCCAACAGTGGGGCAACTTCAACATCATTTGCAAATAATGAAAGTTTTAAAGTTAAAATTCCTGTTGATAATGTAGATATAGGTAATCTAAATATCACCGTAAAAGTATCAGCAACAGGTTCTATTAATAAAGCTTATATGTATAAATCAAGTGATCCAACGAAACAAAGTGTATTTGGTTCAGCTTTATATCCAGAAACATCAACAGTAGAAGATCAAACTACATTAACACTTGATACTAGTAAAGTTACAATTACTAAAATTGATGAAGATACAAACCAACCTCTAGCAGGAGCTGAGTTTGTAATTAAAGATAGTGAAGGAAAAGAAATAGCAACTTGGACATCTACAACTAACTCATATGTAATTAAAAACTTACCAAATGGTACTTATACTTTACAAGAAACAAAAGCACCAGAAGGATATGTTTTAAATGACAAAATAGTTGAATTTACAATAACTGATACAAATAGAAATATTAGTATTAGATTTAAAAACAAAAAAATAGAAAAGAAAGCTACAATTATAAAAATAGATTCAGCTACTAAGAATCCAGTAGCAGGAGCAACTTTAGTTGTTAAGAACTCTGCTGGAGAAGAAGTAGTAACATTTACAACTACAACTGAACCATATGTCTTAAATGATATTGCAGATGGTACTTATACAGTAGAAGAAATTGCAGCGCCAGAAGGATATCAAAAGACAGATGAGATATATGAGTTTACAATAGATAATAACAACAGAGATGTTACTGTAACTATCGAAAACCAAGCTATAGAAAAATTAGTTAATATCTTAAAGGTAGATGCAGCTACAGGCAAACCTTTAGCAGGAGCAACTTTAGTTGTTAAAGATAGTGAAGGTAATGTAATAGAAGAATTTGTAACTACAGAAGAACCACATACTATTACTGGTCTTAAAGATGGTACTTATACAGTAGAAGAAATAAAAGCGCCAGAAGGATATAACAAGAGTGATGAAGTATATAAATTTACTATAAATGATAAAACACCTACCGCTCTAGTTATCTTCGAAAATAGCGAAATAGTAGAAGTACCATTTACTGGTAGTAATGATTCCCTAATAACTACTTTATTTGGATCTATGATGATAATATCCGGAGTAGGATTCGTTTACTACAATGGCAAAAAACAAAAAGTTAAATAAAAAAAGAATCTCTCCTAGCTGGGTTGCCTTAATAGGTTCCCTAATCATAACACTAGGAGGGTTCTTTATTTTATATAACTTCATTGGTGATAAAAGACTACAAGCATATGATTATATGAATGAAAAAATATATGATAATGAAACAGCAATCTATGATGTAAATACACAAGAGATAAATGATACCAATGAAGAACCAGCAAAACAATATGATATAGAAAACTACATTGGATATTTAGAAATACCAAAAATAAAGTTTAAAAGGGGTTTCTACAACATTGATTCAAGTCTTAATACTGTAGAATATAATATAGAAATTATAAAAGGCAGTAATATGCCAGATGAAGAGAATGGTAATTTAATAATAGCAGGACATTCAGGTACTGGTTGGAAAGCCTTCTTCAAAAACTTATATAAATTAGAAATAGGAGATGAAGCAACAGTTACTTATGGAGGCCTTAACTATAAATATAAAATTACTAATATTTACAAAGAAGAAAACACAGGTACTGTAGCAATTAAAAGAAATCATGATAAAACAACATTAACATTGATAACATGTACTAAAGATGATAGTAGTACACAAACAATCTATATTGCAGAATTGTATGAAATAGAATAAAGGGGGTGTTAATTAATGAGTCCATTATCATTAATAACAAAATTACAAACTGTATTTGATGTTATTACATCAAGTAACTTATACTTAATGATATTAGCTTTGATTGTTTTCCTTACATTAATATTTATAACAACAAACGGATCTAATAGAAAACAAAGTAAAAGAGCTTATATCTTAATATATTTAGCAGGTTTTATATTCATTGCTATTCAATATGGTAGTAGTTTCTTAACTCTATTAGACTATGCTATAAATGAAGTGTTTATTACCTACTATTTTCCTAATATTGTAATATATATACTTATGTTAATAATTACTAATATTATATTATGGAAAACAATATTCAATGACAAAGTAGATAAAAAATTAAAAGTAATTAATTCCGTTGCTTTTGCAGTTATTATTTACTTATTTATTCTAGCAATAGCAACTATAAGCAAACTTAATTTGAATGTGTTTAACATAACAGAATTATATAGTAGTAATGATGTTAGAAGTATTATGGAACTAAGCACTCTAATATTTACATTTTGGATAATCATACTAGCAATATATCATTTAATAAGAAAATATCAATATAAGCATAATATTATCGAAGTAGAAAATTTCACTAACTACAATATTATAAATGATTTTGATATTAAAGAAGCATACAAAGATACTAAACATAAAGTTATAATAGAAGAACCTAAAGAAAAACCAATTATAAATATTGATGGCAACTTTACCTTAGAAGAATATAAACTTATGTCTAAGATTTTAAAAGAAGATAAAGAAAGTAAAGAAGAACCTGATATAAATCAAGGTTTAACAGAACTTAACAAATTATATCAGAGTATAAAAGATTAGTATAATTATAATATAAAACTCGCTTATTCTACTCAAAAAGCGAGTTTTTACATGCAAAAATATATAAACAAAAATCATTTTATTTTCTTATTTAACATAAAATATATTGGTGATAATATGTTAAAAGAACAGGATTTTTTAGAACAATCTTTAAATAGTAACTTGTTCTATTTAAGAACATTAAGAGATTTTTGTATCAATATTCAATTATCATTTTATGGAAATAGTGAATATATTGGAAGAGCATCATCTCTTGCTAAACAAAGTCAAGATTTAGGTAGAGAATTAATTACATATACAAATGGAATAATACCTAAAGATGCTAAAGAATATCAACTCTATTACACAGATTATACACTTGCAACAGAAAAATTAACAGAAGAGCTTTTTAATCTTAATCTTGCAACAGACATAACAGAAAATATATCAAACTTAACTGTCGGAACAAATCAAGCGCCAACTCTAGAAAATATTAAAAAAATAGAAGATTTCAACAAAAAAGCCCTTACAATAGCTACAGAATTTGTTGATCTTGCTGAAGAAATAAGAAAAAAACTTCTTAATAATGAGTTATTTTCATATTCATACCCACTTTTATATGATTATATGATAAGAACAATAAATATTTATAAAGCTGAATTAGTAAGATTAGAAGAAAAAATAGTAAAAGATCCTATTTTAGTTGTAGATACAGAATATGATTACAATATTACAGTATATGAAATAATTTCTTTCCTAAGAGGGTTAATAAATCCAAATGCTGCAAGATATATATTAGAACTTAATGAATTACTAAATGAAGAATACCCTAAATTATTAGATAATTACAACAATTTACCTTTATCTCCAGAGAATCAACTTATGTTAAGTGAAGAAAGCCTTAGATTATTGAGAAAAACAAGAATATTAATAAAGGATATGTTAAAAGATTTATTAGATGCAAATTTATATTTTATAATAGAACCACTTGCTATAGATAATTTTTATAGAAATACAAACTACTTCTTATATATTATAGATCAAGATTTAAACTTTTCATAAGCAACTTACATTACTAAATTTATACCTAGAAAACAGAATAATTTTATATTCTGTTTTCTTTAATAATATGATAAAATAAATATAGAATTAGAATAGATGGTGGTTATATGAAGAAAACAGGATTTACATTATTAGAACTATTAGCAACTATAATAATACTAGGTCTATTAACAACAATAGTAATAGGGGTAATACTACCACTATTAAATAGAGGAAATGATGAATACTATAAAAATCAAGAAAACATGTTAGTACTAGCAGCAAGAGATTACTTTGCAGACCATAGAAGTAGACTACCTAAAGAAATAGGAGAAACATCAACAGTAACATTAAAAGAATTAATAGAAGGTAAATATATAGATCCTATAAAAGATAAAGAAGGAGTTGACTGTGATTTTGAGAAAAGTACAGTAGTAGTCCAAAAGATAACAGATAAAGATTATCAATACTATGTAACATTAGTATGTAATGGAGATAATGATAATGAAGAAGATGATCCAACTTATGAAAGCGAAAAAGATAAACAAAAGCCAACAATAGTCTTCAATCCAAATAAAGAATCATCAACAAATCCTATAAATATAAAAATGATAATGAAAGATAATAAAGGAATAGCAAGTTATAGATATGTAGTAGAAAAAGATGGAAGTGAATACTATGATAGTGAATATCAAAATTATACAACAGATCCAACTATAAATTTAACAGAAAAAGGAACATATAGAATAACAGGCTATGCCATAGATACAGGAGGAAATGAAACAACCAAGAAATCAGGAGAATACGAAATATATGAAGGAATAAGTTGTAGTGAAGTAAATTTTGAAAGTAATGTACCAAGTGAAACATGGAGTAAAGAAACAATAGAAGTAGATATAACGGTACCAAGTAACACATATAGATATGAAATAGAAACTAAAAAAGATAATGGAACATATCAATTAGAAAAAACAGTAATAGGAAATGCCAAAACAAAAATAAGTTTAAGTAATACAGGAAACTATCAACTAAGAGTAACAGTATATGATAGAGACGGAAGTAGTTGTAGTAAAGAAAGTGAAGCATACTATGTAGACAAAACTCCACCAAGTTGCCCAACCATTACAAGTACAACTAATGCAAATAGTTGGACTAAAAACAATATTACTTTAACAATACAGCCAACAAGTGATACAGTTGAATGGGAATGGTCTTATAAAAACACAATGAATAATAGCGATTATACAACTCCAGTAACACACGCAGGTTCAACTCCCGTAAATAAAACATATATGTCAACAGGTAAATGGCAAGGAAAAATAAAAGTAACGGATGAAGCTGGTAATAGTCAAGTATGTAATACAAGTACATATTATATAGATAAAAATCCACCAGATGTATCAAATCCTACAAAGATAATTGGTGGGGGTGATACTGGACAAACATTTAGCTTTTACATAAAATATACCTATTCTGATAATGAGTCAGGTTTAGGAAGAAGATATATAAAATGGGTTACTCATGGCAATAGTGCTCATAGCGCTGATGGAAACTATGGAGGAGATCCAAATGGAAAAGATGAAGTTGGTACTTGGGGTAATTCGATTCAAATTATTGAATACTCTATTTGGGATATGGCAGGTAATGTTACATATCCTAGTCGTGGAACATGGTATAAATAGGAGAGCTTATGAAAAAAGAAAGAATAATAACAATATTTTTAATTACTATAGGTATTATATTAATTGCAATAGGTATAACAATTATATTAAGTAATATAATGCATCCTAAAGAAACAAAAATAAATAAATCTATAGATAAAACAGAAGAATACCTAGATAATTACATGGATATAGAAACAACCTTAAATAAAATAGATAATGCTTTAATAAAGTATTATCCTATAGAAGACTTTAATAATTTAGATGAAAAGATAAAAACAGAACTACTATTAAAAGTATCATCAACAGAATCAAATTCTAAAATAACAAAAAAAATACTAGAACAAGAAAAATTAAAATACTTTAACGAAAAGGCCACTTTAATATATAAAAGCTTTGAAACAGAAGAATATAGTTTTGAATATAATGATGGTTATGAAATCACAGGTAAAGAAGTTAATGATTTCTATATAGTTAGTAAAACTACTAGAGAATATTTTGATGATAATAATAATTGGATTGTAGAAAGAAATATTTATTTTACTGATGAAACTACTCTTCCTAATTTATATCCTCAAAGAGTATATAAAACAATAGAAGATGCTAGAAATAAAACAAATGAAATTTATACAATTAATAGTAAAGAAGAAGATTTAACTAATGATGATAATTACAATAAACTTAAAGACCAATTAACCAAATATAAATATACCTTAAAAAGAGATAATGATATCTACAAAGTAATAAGTATAGAAAAAATAGATAATGAATAACAGGATTAAATTTAATCTTGTTTTTTATATATAAGGAAATTGTGTTTAAAAAAAGATAAAACAACAATTAAATAAATTAATATGGTAGTGACTATCAAAATTTAAGCCTATGGATAATAAAGAATATCTTGTCTATGAAGTAGGAAACATTGAAGGTAACGACAAAGATAAAATAAAATTTATTTCTTTTGTTCTATATACTCATCTAAAATATGCTATAATTAATTAGGAAGTAGGTAATATTATGAATTTAGATACATTAAATAAAGAACAAAAGAAAGCTGTTTTATATAATGAAGGACCTCTTTTAATACTAGCAGGAGCAGGAAGTGGTAAGACTAAAGTCTTAACTACCAAAATTGCCTATCTAATAGAAGAATTAGATATATCTCCATATGAGATACTTGCCATAACCTTCACTAATAAAGCAGCCTTAGAGATGAGAGAACGTGTTGATAAAATGATAGGAAGTGTTTCTAAATACATTCAAATATCAACATTTCATTCCTTCGGACTTAAAATATTAAGAGAAAACTATGATAAGTTAGGTTACACCAATAACTTTGTTATTATGGATAGTGATGATTCTTTAACTATTGTAAAGAAAATATTAAAGAGTTTAAATTATGATCCTAAAATCTATAATCCTAAAGCGATTAGAAATAAAATAAGTAACTGTAAAAATGAACTTTTATCTCCAAAAGATTATGAAAGATATATTGCTAGTGATTATGAAAATGTTGTAAGTGAAGTATATTATAAATATGAAGATAAATTAAAGAAGAATAATGCTATGGACTTTGATGATTTATTACTTCTACCAATCACTCTTTTTAGAAAATATCCAGATGTCCTACAAAAGTATCAAGAACGTTATAAATACATACTAATAGATGAGTATCAAGATACTAATGAAGCTCAGTACATCTTATCTAAAATGATAAGTGCTAAATATAAAAATATATGTGTTGTAGGAGATGCTGATCAAGCGATATATGGATTTAGGGGTGCAAACTATAAAAATATCTTAAACTTTGAAAAAGATTATCCTAATGCCTTAAGTATTAAACTAGAACAAAATTATCGTTCTACTAAAACCATACTAGATGCTGCTAACTGTGTTATTAAAAATAATGAGAAAAGAAAAGAGAAAAATCTTTGGTCTACTAAGGGAGTTGGCGATAAGATAATTTATTATAGAGCCTATGATGAAAAAGATGAGAGTCACTATGCTGCAATGGAAATAAAGAAACTTTTAGATAGTGGAAAAGATGCTAGTGATATTGCAATACTTTACAGAACTAATGCTCAGTCTCGTGTAATAGAAGAAGAACTATTAAAAGATAATATTCCTTACCGGATTGTAGGAGGTTTCAGCTTCTATCAAAGAAAAGAGATTAAAGACTTACTTGCCTATTTAAAATTAATCTTTAATCCTAAAGATGATGTCAGTTTCTTAAGAGTTATTAATACTCCTAAAAGAGGAATAGGACTAAGAACAATAGAACACTTAACAGAAAAAGCTGATAGAGAAGGAATAAGTCTATTTGAAGCGATAGATGGCGGTAAAGAAGAAAAGTTTAAAGATTTGATTATCTCTTTACAAAAAGTAGCAGAATCTATTACTTTAACCGAATTAATTGATAAAGTCCTAGACTCTACTGGTATGAAAACCGAACTTGAAAGTGAAAAGAGTATTGAAAGTGAAGTAAGATTAGAAAACCTTGAAGAGTTTAAATCTATTACTAAAGCTTTTGAAGAGAGAATGGGGTTAGTATCTCTAGAAGACTTCTTATATGAAGTAAGTCTAGTTAATGATAAAGATGAATATAAAGATTCACGTCATAAAGTAAGTCTAATGACTATTCATTCTGTTAAAGGACTAGAATATGATATTGTCTTTGTTCTAGGATTAGAAGAAGGAATATTCCCACATCGTAATTGTTTGATGAGTGCAAGTGAAACAGAAGAGGAAAGAAGACTTTGTTATGTCGCTATAACTAGAGCGAAAGAAAAACTATATCTCTTAAATGCTAGACGAAGAGTTCTATTTGGAGAAGATAGCATTAATCCTCCAAGTAGATTTATAAGTGAAATAGATGAGAGTCTAATTGATAGTAATACTAAAAAGACAGAAGAAGTTAAACATATTAATAAAGAAGATGTTATTAGAGATGAAGATGTCGACTATCAAGTAGGAGATTATGTAGTCCATGAACACTTTGGAGCAGGAAAAGTAGTAGAAGTTACTAACTCTTTAGTTAGTGTCGCTTTTAAACATCCATATGGAATTAAGAAACTTATGAAAAATCATAAGAGTTTAACTAAAGTATAAAGGAGAAAATTATGGAAGAAAAATTAAAAACAGGATATGAATTATTTATTAAGAAAGATACAAAAGGGGATTTAATAGGAGCATATCGTTTAACTGAAAATGATACTGTTATTGACTTTAATGAGTTAGATCAAGAAGACTTAGGCTTTATGGATAATTTATCCAATATAAAAAATAGTCTTAGCGATTATTATTTAGTAATGAGTTACAACAAAGAAGATAATAGATTCATTTCTAGTCTTAAATCTTTAACATACTATGGTAATTATAATGAAAATAGAGTATTTAAAACTATTAAGGAAACGTCAAGTAAAACTGCCTTAGGCTCTGTTTTGAAACTTAACAATGAATGCAAAGAGGAAGCAAAAAAATATATTAAAAAATAAGGGAGGAATTATGAAACAAGATAAGACATTATTAATAATGGCAGCTGGACTAGGAAGTAGATTTGGAGGATTAAAACAAATTGAAGAAATGGGACCTAATAAAGAATTTCTAATAGATTATTCTGTTTATGATGCTATTAGGGCAGGATTTACTAAAGCTGTATTTATTATAAAAGAAGACTTTGCTGAAGTTTTTAAAAATACAATTGGTAAAAGAGTAGAACCTCATATAAAAACAGAATATGTATATCAAGATAATAAATATATCCCTTCTAAATATTTAGATGTAGTAAAAAAAAGAACTAAGCCTCTAGGTACCGCTTATGCTATATACTGTGCTAAGGATAAAATAAAAGAACCCTTTGCTATTATCAATGCTGATGATTTCTATGGCTATGATGCTTTTCTAAAAGCTTCTAAATATTTAGATAATATTAAAGAAAATTATGGAATAATCGCCTATAGTATAGGAAATACCTTAACTCCTAATGGCCCTGCTAAAAGAGGGGTATGTGAAGTTAATTCTAATAATGAGTTAATTTCTTTAACAGAAAGCAATGTTGTTCTAAAAGACGATTATGTAGAAGTTAGTCCTTTAGATGGAACTACCCCTTTCAAAGTACCAAAGGACACTATTACATCCATGAACTTTTTAATATTTAAAGAAGATATATTTGATATAATAAAAGAAAAACTAACTGCTTTTTTAGAAGAAAACATTAGTGATTTATCAACCTGTGAATTTTTAATACCTATTGTATTAAATGAATGCTTAAAAGAAAAACTAAAAAAAGTAGATATTGTAAAAACAAATGCTATTTGGTATGGAGTAACTTATAAGGAAGACAAAGAAAAAGTAGTTGAATCTTTAAAAAAACTAATAAAAGAAAAAAAATATCCAGAAAAATTATGGGAGGAACTATGAAAAAAGATAAAACATTATTAATAATGGCAGCAGGTCTTGGCACCAGATTTGGTGGTTTTAAACAATTAGAGAAAATAGGACCTCATGATGAATATATTATTGACTATTCAATTTATGATGCTATTAAGTCAGGATTTACTAAAGTAGTATTTATTATAAAAGAAGAAATATATGATAAATTTAAAGAAACTATTGGAAGTAGAATTGAACCATTTATTAAAGTTGAATATGTTTTTCAAAATATGGATTATATTCCTACTAAATATAAAAATATAGTGAAGAAAAGAACTAAACCTTTAGGTACCGCTTATGCTATATACTGTGCTAAAGATAAAATAGATGAACCTTTCGCAGTTATCAATGCTGATGATTTTTATGGAAGAGATGCTTTTTTCAAAGCTTATAATTACTTAAATAATATTATTTATAACCATTATGGTATCATAACGTACAAAATAAATAATACTCTAAGTCCCCATGGGGAAACTAAAAGAGGTATTTGTGAAATAAGCTCCGACAATAAATTATTAAAAATCACAGAAAGTAGAGTAGTAAAAAGAAAAAATAAAATACTAGCAGCACCGCTAAATACAAATATTGCAAATCAAATAGATGAAGATACTAAAGTAAGTATGAATTTATTATTGTTTTCTCCTGATATCTTTAAAATAATAGGAGAAGAATTGGACTTGTTTTTATCACTTCATCAAAAGAATTTGGCTGATTTAGAATTTGGTATTCCTGATATACTAGATTTATGTTTAAGAAAAAATATTAAAACAATAGATGCTATAGAAACTACCTCTACTTGGTATGGAATAACATATAAGGAAGATATAACTACTGTTAAAAAAGCAGTAAAAGAATTAACTGAAGAAGGAATTTATCCACAGTCATTGTGGAAAAACATTTAGAAAGAAGGAAATCCTATGGAAAACAACATTACAAAGGAAAGAATGAATTACCTAATAAAAATATTAAGTGATGCTGCTTATGACTACTATGTATTAGATAATCCTAAAATAACAGACCAAGAATATGATGCTTACTATAGAGAACTTGAAACAATTGAAAAACTACATCCTGAGTGGGTTATAGAAACATCTCCTACTAAAAAAATTGGTGGTGAAGTAATAGATGAGTTTAAAAAAGTAGAACATGCTATTCCTATGTTATCTTTAGGAGATGTTTTTAATGAAGATGAAATAGTAGATTTTCTAAAGCGAATAGAAGATAGTGGAGTTCATTCTAACTATGTATGTGAACTTAAAATAGATGGTTTATCTGTTTCTTTAAAATATGAAAAAGGAGTTTTAGTAAGAGGAGCGACTCGAGGTAATGGTGTTGTAGGAGAAGATATTACTCATAATGTTAAGACTATTAAAAGTATTCCTTTAAAGTTAAAACAACCTCTTGATATTGAAGTAAGAGGGGAAATCTATATGAGTAAAGAAACTCTAGAAAAGATTAATAAAGAACGCATTTCTAAGGGCGAGAAGCCTCTTCAAAACCCTCGAAATGCTGCAGCAGGTTCAATTAGACAACTAGACTCTAAAGTCGCTGCCAAACGTAATTTAGATGCCTTTTTATATCATTTACCAAATCCTGAATACTTTGGTATTAAAACTCATCATGAAGCTTTAGAGTTTATGAAGAATTTAGGATTTAAGACTAATCCTAATAATAGGATAGTAAAAAATATAGATGAAGTAATGGCTTATATTCATGAAAAAGGAGAAATAAGAAAAGATTTACCATATGATATAGATGGTGTTGTTATTAAAGTAGATAATCTTAAAGACCAACAAACACTAGGATTTACTGCAAGAACGCCTAGGTGGGCAATCGCCTATAAATTTCCCGCTGAAGAAGTCTTAACTAAGTTAAATGATATATTATTTACTGTAGGAAGAACTGGTAGAATAACTCCTAATGCCATACTAGATCCCGTTCAATTAATGGGTTCTACTATAAGTAGAGCGACTCTTCATAACGAAGATTATGTTCTAAAAAAAGATCTAATGATACATGATACTGTTTCTATTAGAAAAGCAGGAGATGTTATTCCTGAAGTAGTAGAAGCTAAAATAGAAAGAAGGACTGGTAAAGAAATACCTTTCAAAATGATTACTAACTGCCCTATCTGTAATACCAAACTAATAAAAAAAGAAGGAGAAGTAGACTATTACTGCCCTAATCCTAATTGTCCAGCAAGACACATAGAAAGTTTTATTCATTTTGTTTCTCGTCCTGCCATGAATATAGATGGCCTAGGGGATAGATTAATGGAAGACTTATATAACTTTAAGTTTATAAGTACTATCCCTGATATCTATAGATTATCATCTAAAAAAGATGACTTAACCAAACTAGAAGGATATGGTAAAAAATCAGTCACTAATTTATTAAATGCTATTGAAATAAGTAAAACTAATTCCTTAGAACGCCTTTTATTTGGTTTAGGCATAAAAAATGTAGGTAAAGAAAAAGCTAAAATACTTGCCAAAACTTATAAAACTATGGATAATTTAAGTAAGGCTACCTATGAAGAATTAGTAGAGATTCCTGATATTGGACCTATTATAGCAAAGAATATTGTTGATTATTTTAATAATGATGATAATATAAAGATAATAGAAGAACTAAAAGAATTAGGTCTTAATATGGAATACATTGGCGAAGAATTAAATCCTAATGAAGACTTTCTTGATAAAAGCTTTGTCTTAACAGGAACACTTACTAAATTAACAAGAGATGAAGCAAAAGTTTTAATAGAAAATAGAGGTGGTAAAACAGTAGGCTCTGTATCTAAGAAAACTTATGCTGTTATTGTAGGAGATAGTCCTGGTAGTAAATATGATAAAGCAAAAGAGTTAAACATACCAATATGGACTGAAGATGATTTTTTAGAAAAGATAAATAGTTAGGGGTGTTATAATGCAAACAGAAGAAGAAAAATTAGAAGGAATTTCTATAGAAGAAGAGAAAAAAATAAAAAAAATATCTACTATTGTTATGATTGCTATTATAGTAATAGGATTACTTATAACATTAGATATTCTCTTAGTATCAAAAGCCCATGTTGGACCATTTCTTGCCATTAGAACAAAAGTCTATGATGATGGTGGTACTAAAGAATATTATGGATTAGGGTATAAAGTAATTAAATATAATCAAAAGATAGGTAGACGTGATACTATTATAGGTTCATGGTCTATAAAGTATGATACAACACCCACTAACTATACTTTAGAAGACTTAGCCTTTTCTATTATTAATGATAATAATAATCATATTGATGAATTTATTAGATTGACAGGTACTATCAAAAAAGTAGATAAGAGTAATAAAACTTTAACTTTAACTTATGAAGATGCTGATGGAAAATATAATTTAACCGTAAAAGCTGAAGTTATTTCTGAAACTTTTAAATTTAATAAAAATGCTCCTGTTAGTATTATAGGTATTGTAAATAAATATGATAATAAAACTATAACTATTTCTAATGCATTTGCAGAATAAGTTTTGTAAGTAAAATTACAAAACTTTTAAAATGCTGAAATGCTGAAAAGTTGAAAAGCTAAAAAGTTGAAATGCTGAAAAGTTGAAAAGCTGAAAAGCTGAAAAGCTGAAATTCTCCTTGCCTTTTAATTAAAATAAGAGTAGTATAGTTACTTAACCAGGAGGGACTATGAAAAAAATTAAAGAAAATGATAATATAGAGGAATTAATAGTATTATTATCGTCGCTTCACATTAGAAACATAAAAAGATATCTTATAAAACATAATTACTTACTTAATCTAGATATTTATGATGTCGCTTACATAATATCTAAGACATTTAATGAAAAATATGATTATTGTAAAACTAAAAGACTATTAACTAAAACAAAATATGATATAATTGATAAAAAGGGTGATTAATATGATATATTTTGATAATGCTGCAACAACTAAAGTGAGAGAGGGAGTATTAGATACTTTTGTTAAAGTATCTAAAGAATATATTGGTAATGCCAACTCTATTCATAAACTTGGTTTTGCAAGTAAGAAATTAATGAATGCCAGTGTTAAACAAGTAGCAGACCTACTTAAAGTAAAAGAAGATGAAGTAATATTTACAAGTAGTAGCAGTGAATCTAATAATTTAGCAATTAAAGGAGTATTAGATGCTTATCCTAATAGAAAAAGGATAATACTTACTACTATTTTAGAGCATCCATCAATTACTAATACTTTAACCAATTTAAAGAATGTAGAAATTATTAACTTAAAATTAGATGATAACTATCATATAGATATTGATGATTTAAAAGAAAAGTTAAAACTAGATCCAGTGCTAGTTTCTATTCATCATGTAAACAGTGAATTAGGTATAATAGAAGATATAGATACTATAGGTAAAATTATTAAAGAAAATAGTAAAGCAATATTTCATGTAGATGGCACTCAAAGTTTAACTAAAATAGATGTAAATTTAACTAATGTAGACTTATTTTCCGCATCAGCACATAAATTTAATGGACTTAAAGGAATTGCAATTCTAATAAAAAAAGAAAGGATAAACTTATCCCCAATAATTAATGGTGGTGAAAGTCAAACAATTTATAGAGCAGGAACACCAGCTTTACCTTTAATAGCATCTTTTGCCAAAGCCCTACGTTTAGCATTAGAAGAACAACCTAAAGCATATCTAAAAGTAAAAGAGATTAATAAATACTTAAGAAATGAGTTAAGTAAGTTAGATAATGTTACTATAAACTCTAAAGTAGATTCCTCTCCTTATATCTTAAATTTTAGTATTAAAGGTATTAAACCAGAGACAATGATACATAAATTAGAATCTTATGATGTCTACTTATCTACTAAAACAGCATGTTCTTCTAAAGAAGATTATTCTAAAAGTATCTATCTATTAACAAAAGATAAAGAAATATCTAAGACATCATTAAGACTCTCTTTATCTAAAGACAGTACTATGGAAGAAGCGAAAGAATTTATAAAAATATTAAAAGAAATTTTGTAAAGGAGGCTTATGACTACAGAATTAATAGAAGAAACTGAAATTAATAATATTTATGATAACATTAAAGAATTAGCAATTAATGCAAGAAATAAAGTATATACTACTGTTAATATAGAAATGCTTAATCTATATTGGAATATTGGTAAAATTATTATGGATATTCAAAAAGGTGATAAAAGAGCATCTTATGGAGATAGCATTTTAGATAAATTATCTAAGAAATTAACTAATGAATTTGGTAAAGGCTTCTCATCAAGAAATTTAAGGACTATGAGAAAATTTTATCTGACTTATCCAATTTGGAAGACAGTGTCTGCCAAATTAAGTTGGTCACATTATTTAGAATTAATTAAAATTGATGAGGATGCTAAACGTAATTTTTATTTAAATGAATGCATTAATTCAAGATGGAGTGTTAGAGAATTACAAAGACAAATAAATTCTCTATTATATGAAAGACTACTTTTATCGTCTGATAAAAGTAAGAAAAAAGAATTAATAGAAAAAGGGCAAATAATAAAAGAAAGTAAAGATTTAATAAAAGATCCTTTTGTTTTAGAGTTCCTTGATATTAAAGAAAATACTGATTATTTAGAATCTGATTTAGAGAAAAACATCTTAGAACACTTAAAGGAATTCCTATTAGAATTAGGTAAAGGTTTTATGTTTGTTGGTAGTCAGGTTAGAATAACCCTAGGAGAAGAACACTTTTACCCTGATTTAGTGTTTTATAATAGAATTTTAAAATGTTTTGTTATTATAGATTTAAAAATAGGTAAAGTAACACATCAAGATATAGGATAGATGCAGATGTATGTAAATTATTATGATAGAGATATTAAAAGTAAAGATGAAAATAAAACGATAGGAATACTTTTAAGTACTGATAAAAATAAAACTATTGTTAACTATACACTTCCTGAAGATAATGAAACGATATTTTCTACAGAATATAAATTACATATGCCTACAGAACAAGAATTAATAAATGCTGTAGAAGAAGAAAAGAGAAATATAGAATTATTAAAATAATTTGCTTTAAAATATTAAGAAAAGAAGTTATTACTAAAAAGTGTGAAAAGGTGCAAAAAATAGTAATAGGAGGAGAAAAAAGTGGAAAAAGTAATACTAATTAAATATGGAGAATTAACTACAAAAAAAGGTAATCGTAATTTTTTTGTTAAAACATTAACAAAAAATATAGAAAATAAATTAAAAGACCAAGATATTATAATAGAAAAAGATTTATCTAGAATGTATATCCATTATAATATAGAAGATGAAGATTCTATTATAAATAGAATTCATGAAATATTTGGTATACATAAATACCATATTGCCTATGTTACTAATAGTGATATGAACTCTATTAAAGATGAATTAATTAAAACAGTTAAATTACAAAACTTTAAAACATTCAAAGTTGAAACTAAAAGAAGTGATAAATCTTTTCCTAAAACAAGTATGGAATTATCAAGAATATTTGGTGGTATAGTTTTAAAAAATAAGGATAATATTAAAGTAGATGTTAATAATCCAGAAGTCATTATTCATGTAGAAATAAGAGAAAAAAACACTTATATTTATTATAATGAATATAATGGACTTGGTGGATATCCTAGTGGTATTCAAGGCAAAGGACTATTAATGTTAAGTGGAGGAATAGATTCACCTGTTGCAGGATTTCTTGCCATGAAAAGGGGAATTAAAGTAGATGCCGTATATTTTGAAGCGATACCTCATACTAGTTTAGAAGCTAGAGAAAAAGTAATAACTTTAGTAAATAAATTAAAAGTTTATACAAATGATGTTAATTTATATATAGTACCATTTACTAAAATACAAGAAGAAATTTATAAAAATGTTTCTCCTAATTATGTTATTACTATTATGAGAAGAATGATGTATAGAATAATGTCCGCTTTATGTAAAAAATATAATGCTAAAGTTATAATCAATGGTGAATCTATTGGACAAGTAGCATCTCAAACACTAAATAGCATGTATGTAATAAATAATGTTACTAATATACCAGTAATTAGACCAGTTGCATGTCTAGATAAATTAGAGATAATAGATATTGCTAAAAAAATAGATACT
This sequence comes from uncultured Bacilli bacterium, assembly GCA_944363685.1. Taxonomy (GTDB): domain Bacteria; phylum Bacillota_I; class Bacilli_A; order RF39; family UBA660; genus Onthousia. Next base: position 479 of record CALVUV010000002.1, on the reverse strand, counting down.
TATAATACAAGCATATTACCTTATGAAGATTGTTGTACTGTCTTTGTTCCTAAACATCCAATTATTAATCCAAGTTTAGATGAGACTCTAAAAGAAGAAGAAAAAATAGATTTTGAAGAGATTTTAAAAGAAACAATAGATAGTACTTTTATCTATAAAGAAGAAAAAAATTATGAAAATATTCTTTAGGTAAAAATTACCAATAAAAAAAATGTATGAAATTAAAAAAACTTCACATTCTACTAGTGTAGGAGGTGAAACAAATGAACAACAAAATGAACGCTGGTTCAATGAAAATGAGAGTTCCTGGTGCTAAACAAGCTATTGATAAAATGAAATATGAAATAGCTAATGAATTTGGTGTTAATTTAGGACCAGATGCTACTAGCCGTGCTAACGGTACAGTTGGTGGTGAAATCACTAGACGTTTAGTACAAAACGGATTAAATCAAGTTAGCGGAAGTTATACTAATAAATAA
>CALVUV010000001.1 GCA_944363685.1 uncultured Bacilli bacterium | reverse complement strand
ATATCTATAAAGTATGGTAGGAAAGATATTTGCTCTTTAACAGCATCTTTATTTGCTAATAATAAATATGGTAAAGTCTTTACTGATTCTAATATAGTTGATAGTGATGATTATAATACCTTTATAGAAAGTCTAGGATTAGATAAAATAAATGATATGGAGATAGTTAGAGAATATCCTTTAGGTAAATCTAGAGTAAAAAAATAGAATAAAATATTTGACAAGTGAATAAAATAATAGTATATTAATAACATCAAAACATTGATGAAAAGAAGTAACTATTTCTAATCTTTTATAGAGAGCTTGTGGTTGGTGTAAACAAGTAAAGTGTGAATAGTGAATAACATTTCGGAGTGCTTAAAGAAATTAAGTAGACTAAGCCGGGTGCAGACCGTTATATTTGCTAAGATTTGATAGAATCGAAAAGAGTGATTGTAAAGTAATAATCTTTATAATAAATTGGGTGGCACCGCGGAAGACTAGTTTCGTCCCATAGTACTATAAGTATTATGGTATGGACTAGTCTTTTATTATTTATTAAAGGAGATGATTATATGTTTGAAGTAGGGAATTTTAGATAAAATTTATGAAAGTTTTGTTTTATCTAAAGAAGAATCCCATCGTATTGAAATGACAAAGAAGGGGCTATTATTTTGTAATTCTCTTGATAGTAGAGATATACATTTTGATTATTGTATTAGACATAAAGAAGCTACTTGTTGTGTTGATTATAGTAGATGGAATGATTATTTAGAAAATGATTATGCAGTAGGTAAACATTTATTTGTTCAAGAGAAAAAGGGAGAGAAAAAGAAATATTTAATTATAACAGATAGTTCTAAAAGAGTAGATTTGAAAACTTTAAAGGATGAGTTATCTTGTCGCAAGTTAGAATTTGTTAGTCCTAGTGTGATGGAAAAATTAATTAATGCTACACCAGGTAATGTATCTATTTTTAATATGATGTATGATTATAATAAAGAAATTGAATTAATTATAGATGAAGAATTGCTTGAAGTAGATTATATTGCTTTTCATCCTTTGTATAATGGTATGAGTATATTTTTACCACCGAAAGAGTGTTTTAAATTTTTAGATAGTATTGGTAGAGATGCTAAAGTTATGCCTATTAAAGCAATGGATCAAGAAAAAGTTTTAATTAAAAATAATTGATGTTATACTAATAAATAAGGAGGAATAATTATGGTAATTGATGCGAAAAAATTATATGAAAAAATAGATGAATTTATGGATAAAGAAGTAACTTTGGAAGGATGGATTAGAAATCATCGTAAACAAAAAGAGTTTGGTTTTATAGACTTTTCTGATGGTACTTGTTTTAAACATATTCAAGTTGTTTATGATGATAAGTTAAGTGATTTTGAAACAATTCAAAAATATCATGTAGGTAGTGCTATTAAGGTAATTGGTAAGGTAGTAAAATCACCTAAAGAAGGACAACCTTTTGAAATACAAGCTAGTGGTGTTATATTACTAGGAGAATGTCCAGAAGATTATCCTATTCAACCTAAAAAACATTCTCGTGAGTTTTTAAGAGAAGTTGCACATTTAAGAGTTAGAACAAATTTGTTTCAAGCAGTATTTCGTGTTAGAAGTGTAGCTAGTTATGCTATTCATAAATATTTCCAAGATAGAGGTTATGTTTATGTTCAAACTCCACTTTTAACTGCTAATGATGGTGAAGGTGCTGGAGAAATGTTTCAAGTTACAACTATGGATCTTAAAAATATTCCTATAACTAAAGAAGGAAATGTTAACTTTAATGATGATTTTTTCAGTAAAAAAGTGGGACTTACTGTTACAGGACAACTTGAAGCGGAAGCTTTTGCAATGGCTTATAAAAAAGTATATACTTTTGGTCCAACTTTTAGAGCAGAAGATTCTAATACTAAAGTTCATGCTAGTGAGTTTTGGATGATAGAACCTGAAATTGCTTTTTGTGATATAGATGAACTTATGGATATTGAAGAAGATATGCTTAAATATATAGTTAAGTATGTATTAGAAAATTGTAAGGATGAAATGGAATTCTTAGATAAATTTGTTGAGAAAGGACTAATAGAAAAACTAGAAAAATTAGTTAATAGTAAGTTTACAAGGGTTACTCATGAAGAAGTAATTAAAATATTAAAAGATGCTAAAGTTAAATTTGAATTTACTCCAGAATATGGAGAAGATATTGCTAAAGAACATGAAAAATATATTACGGAATATTTTAATGGTCCTGTATTTATTAAAGATTGGCCTAAAGATATTAAAGCTTTCTATATGAAATTAAATGAAGATGGTAAAACTGTTAGAGGAGTTGATCTTGAAGTTCCAGGAGCAGGAGAGTTAATGGGAGGATCTGAAAGAGAAGCTTGTTATACTAAGTTAAAACAACGTATGGATGAGTTAGGCATGAAAGAAGAAGGACTAGAATGGTATTTAGACTTAAGAAAATATGGTGGTTGTGTTCATTCTGGTTTTGGTATGGGATTTGAACGTTTATTAATTTACTTAACTGGAGTTGAAAATATTAGAGATGTTATACCATTCCCTAGAACACCAGGCAATTGTGAGTTTTAATGATAAAGATATCATTTGATGTTTTTATTTGCCTTTTAATTTAAAGATACTTATAGTATAATTAAATAAAGGAGAGGTGACTAGCTTATGCAAGATAAATATCATTTGACAAAAAAACAGAATTTATTCTTAGCAAAAAAAGTGTTAGTATCTAATATTTATAATAGTGCAAGGCTTGAAGGTATTAATACCACTTATCCTGATACTAAAACTATTTTAGAAGGAGTAAATGTACCTAGTTTAAGATTAGATGAAATAAATTGTATTTTAAATTTGAGGGATGCTTGGAATTTCGCTCTTTCTAATATAGATGCTGATATTACTCTTGATTTTATATGTAAAGTTAATTCGTTTGTATCAAGAAATGAATCTTTAGAATGGGGTGTTTTAAGAACAGGTAAAGTTGGTATAAATGGAGTAGATTATATTCCTGATATTCCAGAGAAAGATGATGTAATTACAAATATAAATGAGATTTTAAAGGAAGAGAATATTACTAAAAGAAGTTTAAATCTTATGCTCTATTTAATGAGAAGTCAATTATTCTGGGATGGTAATAAAAGAACTGCTATGATAGTTGCTAACAAACTTCTTATAAGTAATGGTTGTGGTATTATTTCTATTAAAGAAGATGATATCAATGAATTTAATAAATTATTAACAGAATATTATAATACTGGTAATAAAGATAAGATAATTTCTTTTCTATTTGATAAGTGTATATTCGGTTTAGAATTAAATAACACATAGAATCAATCTATGTGTTTTATTATTTAAAAAATAAGTGTCTTTAATATTCTCCCCGTATTTCTAAAATTATACTTTGCTACCTCTTTTAACTTTTCTTCGCCATACTTATTAACTAATTCTTCCCCAATTTTATCAACTTCACTTCCTGCTCCTTTTGGAAGTGGTAATCCTACTTCATCACATAACTTATCAAACTCTTTTAAGAATATATATCTACTAATAATAGATGCTGCTCCTACTGCTAGATTCTTATCTTCTGCTTTTTGTACGAAAGTAATACCTCTTTGAATATTAGGAACATCTTTAATATAATCGTAGTATCTAGTTTCTTTTGCAAATTCATCAACAATAATATAATCAACTTCTGGTTTTAATTCTTGCATTATTTGATATAGTACTTTGTTATGCATAATAGCTTTTATTTTATTCATATTTAAATCTTTACTATACTTTTCATTATACTCTTTATTAGTTAAGATAATAGATCTATAAGGAATTTTTTTAATAAGTTCTGGCGTTACTTTTAAGATAAAGTCATCTGTTAGTTTTTTAGAATCTCTTATTCCTAAATCTTCTAAATATTTTATATTATCTTTACTTACATAAGTTGCAGTTACAACTATAGGACCAAAATAATCTCCTGTTCCTACTTCATCACTACCAACAGATGATGCGTTATGATATTTTAAATCTCTTTCTTTTTCTTTCTCTTTTTCTTCTTTAGTGTTTGATAGAAAAGTTCCCCACATCGCTGCATCTACATCTGCTGATGGGCCTTGGAACATAACTTTACCAGATTCATACATAGTAATAACAGTATCTTCATCTTTCGCTTGAAATACTGTATAAGGAATCTCTTTATCACGTTTTTTATCCTTATAATACTCAATCATTTTTTCTTTAACTTCATTATTTACTTTAATAACAACATTCATACTTTACACCTCTTTTAAAATATTATAGCATAGTTTATATTTTTAGGTTATAATAAATATAAGGAGTGTGATATTATGAGTCCTAATATATTTAGTGTAGTTATTGTTTTATTAATACTACTATGTGGAGTTTTAGGAAGTAGAAGGGGAATATTAAAAGAATTAGTGGTAATTGTAGGTACTATTGTTGTCTTTGCAATTGCTTTCTTCTTAAAAGATCCAATAGCAAGTTTCTTTTGTACTTATTTACCATTCTTTAATTTTAAAATACCTTTAGGTAATTTAGTTAGTTTAAATATTATTTTTTATCAATTAATAGCATTTCTATTAATAGTTATTGTACTTAGATTAGTATTACAAATATTAATAGATGTTACTGGTATATTTAGTAAAATTATTAATGCTACAATTATTCTTGCTTTACCTAATAAATTATTAGGATTTGCTGTAGGTATTTTGGAAGGTTATATCTTAATGTTTATTATTTTAAATGTTATTGCAATACCTATGAGTGGTAGTGAGTTATTTATGTCATCAGGAGTTAGAAGGTTTATTGTTAATGATACTCCAGTACTTAAAGATTGTTTAGGTGGATTGAATTATGCAATTGATGATGTACTTAGTTTATCTAGTAATGATGATAGAAATACTAATGATTTAAAGGTAATAGATATTATGTTAAAATATAATGTTGTAAGTACAGAGTTTATGGATAATGTTAAAGAGACTGGTAAGTTAGATAGTATTAGTGGTCTTGATAATGTTATTAATCAATATAGGGAGGGATAGTTATGATTTATTTAGAAAATAGTGATGATTTTGAAAATTTAATTAAAGAAGGAGATGTAATAGTAGATTTCTTTGCTACTTGGTGTGGACCTTGTAAAATGTTAAGTCCAGTACTTGATGAAGTTGCTGAGAAATTTCCTAGAATAAAAGTAGTTAAAGTAGATATAGACAAGTTCGATAGTTTAACAAGAGCTCATGGTATTATGAGTGTACCTACTATGGAAGTATATAGAAATGGAACTTTAGTAAAAAAAGAAGTTGGTTATCATGATTTAGATAGTATTGTATCTTGGTTACCCAGAGACTAGAAAACTAGTCTTTTTTCTTGGGAGCAACTAAAAATTTACATAAATTAACTAAAAATTGGTGGGACGCAACCGAGTTTTTTGATAAATTCTAAACAGAGGTGAGAAATATGAATTTTGCTAGTAATTTGCAAAAGTTAAGAAAAAGAGAAAATATGAGTCAGGAAGCTCTAGCTGAAAAGTTAAAAGTTACTAGACAATCTGTTTCTAAATGGGAAAGTGGAGCGAGTTATCCTGAGATGGATAAGTTAATATCTATATGTAAGATTTTTAATGTAGATATGGATACTTTAGTAAATGGAGATGTAGATATAGAAAAAGTAGATAAAGAGAGTTCTATTAATACTAAAGATTTATTAGATAAGTTTAATACTTTAATGAAGAAAATAGTTTGTTTATTTGAAAGTATGAGTTTTAAAGAAATAATAGAGTTTTTAGTAACAATATTTATTTTAATATTAATTATATTAATAGGTACTATTCCTAAAGAATTAATAGAAAGTTTAATAGGTAATGGACTTTTATATGATATTACTTATGTAGGACCTACTTTAAATAATATTTTTAGGTTAATAGTAGATATATTATATAGTGTATTTTCTATAGTTATGTTTATCTATGTATTAAAAATTAAATACTTAGATAGAATTAAGATAAAGGAAGATGTAGATAAAGAGATTGTTGTTAAGGAAAAAGAGAAAAGAGTAGAGGAAGTAGAAAAGATAATTATTAAAGATAATAATACTAATTCTTTATCAAGGATGCTTGCTAAGATAATAATTTATATTATTAAATTCTTTGTAGTATGTTTTTTAATATGTCCAATAATATGTATTGTAGTATTTGCAGTTATGATAGGTTTTCTAGTATTATTTGTTATAAAAGGTTTTCCTTTATTAGGTGTTCTTTTATGGGTAGTAGCATGCTTAATAATAAGTGCAATATGTTTTGAAGTACCTTTAAACTTTGTTATTAATCATAAGAATAATTATAAAAGGATTATGATTACTTTACTTATATCACTTATTTTAATTATTGTTGGATCTATTATCTTTGCTTATCATTTCTTTTCTATTACCTATGTAGATAGTTTACCTAATGATGCTAAAACTAAAGAGATTAAAGAGACTATTGATATGAATAGTGAGTTAACTATATATGATAATTATTATAGTGATATAGAATATGTTATAGATGATAGTTTAACTGAAAAGATAGAAGTAACAGTTACTTATTATGATTATTTAATAGATAGAAATATAGAAGTAGAACTTCATGATAATAATTTAGCTATATATGAGGATAGTCCTAAAGAAATTAGTTTTAATAAAGTATTAGATGGGATAAGTGATGATTTTAAAGATAATAAAGTCTATAATTATGATAAATTAAATAATTATAAAGTTACTATTAAGAGTAGTAGTAATAATATAAATATAATTAAAAATAATTCCTAGTTAAGTTTAGGAATTATTTTTTCTTCTATATTATTAATAGTTACTAAAGGTTTAAGATTATCTAATATATCTTTAGTTATTTCTATTATATAAGTACATTCTTCTTTATATATTTTATCTTTAATAATACTATTTCTTAATATATAATTAATTTCTTTTTCTAAAGAATAAGGAAAAGTAATAGAAACATAGAAACCATTGATTAAATCTACTAAAGTACTTTTATTAATAACTTCTTTAGTAGTATTAGAATAGGCTCTAATAAGTCCTCCTGGGCCTAATTTAATACCACCAAAGTATCTTATAACTACTACTAAAACATTAACTAAATCATTACCTTCTATTACATTTAATATAGGTATACCTGCTGTTTTATTAGGTTCTCTATCATCACTAAAGCCTTTATCATTAATTAATTTAAAAGCATAACAGTAATGAGTAGCATTTTTATACTCATCTTTTATTATATTTAAATTATCTTTAACATCATTAATAGATTCTATAGGAATAATAACACCTATAAATTTAGAATTTTTCATAGTTACTTCATATATTTCTTTAGATATAATACTTTTCATAAACTTTTCCTTTCATAATTATTATAACTTAATTTTACAGATATGAACAACAAAATGCAAATAAGATACTTGCATTACCCTTATTATTTGATATATAATTTTAATAGATAAGAATAGTATTAAGATAAATATCTTGGATATATTAAGTAGTAAAGGGTGAATAGTATGAAAGAGAAAAATAAAAGAAAAGAGATAATAGTAATAGGAGTATTAATATTATTAATGATAGTAATAATAGTAGGAACAAGTTATGCAGCTTTTAGATATGGTGGAATAGGAGAAGTAGAAAACTCTATAACAAGTGGTGCAATTACTATGAGTTATGAAGAAACTGATAATACTATTTCTTTAACAGGAGCATTACCAACAACAGATAAGACAGGAACAGTAAGATTAACTCCAGGAGAGTATTTTGATTTTAATATAAGTAGTACCATAACAGGTAGTACCAATATAAATTATGAGATAAGTGCCAAAAAAGAAGATGGAAATACTATAAGTGGAGATTATATAAAGTTATATTTAACAAAGATAAACTCAGATGGTAGTGAAGAAGCCTTAATGGTACCAGAGACATATAGTGAAGAGACTAGTGCCAATAATTATACAGGAAGACCATCTAATGAGATGAGTTTATATACAAGTAGTATGAATAGTAGTGAAGATAATGATTATAGACTTAGAATGTATGTAGATGAATCATATAATCCTCAAGGAGATGGAGGAGGATTAACATTCACAGTAAAGATAAATGTCTATGGAAAAGCAGGAGATAAGTATGTACCTGAAACAACAGAGAAGGTACTAGCAGATAATGAGTTACAAGAAGAAAAAGAAGAAATGTTTAATTATGCTAGTAATGGTGGATATCTTGATATGAGTTCTGGTCCACAAAATAATCCAGAATATGTAACAAATGGTTTATACAGTGCAGAAGATGAAGATGGAACAAGTTATTATTTTAGAGGAAATGTAAATAATAACTATGTACAGTTTGGGGAATATGAAAGTGATTATTATGTGTATGGAAATGGTTATCAAAGTTTGGAAAGTTGTGAAAATGCTTATCCTGAGAATGTAGGTAATTGTACACAAGTAAAGTTAGCATCAGCAGGAGATAAGATGTACTGGAGAATAGTGCGAGTAAATGGAGATGGTTCATTAAGATTAATCTATAATGGAACAAGTGCAACTCCAAATAATAGTGATTTAGCACATTCTTATGTAATAGGACGAACACCTTATAATTTAGAGAGAAATAATCCAAAATATGCAGGTTATACTTATGATAATGGCGTGAATAGTTTTATAAAGAAAGAAGTAGATACGTGGTATAAGAATGCATTAGGAAATACTGTATATGATAGTAAAGTAGTTGGAGGAAGATTTTGTAGTGATAGTAGTGGATATAAGCCAGCAAGTGAATATGGATTTAGTGGTATGGATGGTATGAATGTATTTGCAAGTTTTGATAGATTAGGGCAATCAGCAACAGGATATCAAAAAGAAAATAGTCCAAGTTTAAAATGTCCAAGTACAACAGAGAGTTATGGAGGTTCATATAGACTAAAAGCAGGATTAATAACAGCAGATGAATTAGTGTTTGCAGGAGAAAATCCAGGAGTCGAAACAGATAGTTATTTAAATCCAGGTTCATCTAATATGTGGTATTGGAGTATGTCGCCGGCCAATTTCTTTGATGGTGGTTCTGCTTATGTTTGGTATGAGCATAGTTCTATTAATAACGGCCGTGTAGATAATAACTACGCCGTGCGTCCAGTTATCAATGTGACTACTGATAACGGATTTACCTCAGGTGATGGAACTGCCTCAAATCCCTATATAATTTCTTAGAAAGAATAAGGCAAATAACTCTTCATTTGCCTTGGATGATTAAACTGTAAGTGACGCCTTGTTCTTTTTGATTAGTTGTTTTGCCGACCACTTTCAATAATGGTAATGCAAATGTATGGAATGAGTTTGAGAATTTGAACAACAACAATGTGAATAACGATAATAACGGTCTTTGTCCAGATTCCTACTAAGGCTAGAAATTAATCTAGTGTCACCGTACTTTGTTGGTAAAGCTTACAAATAGAGGAAGTTTTGAACGGAAACAAGTTTAATTCCTAGGATTATCCTAAATATATAATATATATGTTTTAGGACTTATAATAAAGTTCTTGGACTATCCCTATATTAAACTTTAAGAATGTCTATTATTAGATATTCTTTTCATTTCCCATAATTTCCCATAATTCTTTTATATTTTATACACTTTTGATTGGTATGATGGATGTGTAAAAGAAAGGAAGTGGTAAATGTAGTAGAGATGTTTAAATTACGTTTACAACTATAGTTTTTTTACATAAATAATAAAAGAAGGGAGAGTGATAGCCTGAGAATTATATAGGCAAAACCTTTATAAAATGATATACTAGGGGTAGGTGGTATTATGTATAAAATTTGTTTAGTTGAAGATGAAACTGATTTGTTGGCTGTAGTTAAAATGTATTTAGAAAAGGCTGGATATGATGTTGTTACCTTTACTAAAGGCGCTGATGCTATTAATTATATTGGTAATAATGTTGATGTCTGGATTCTAGATATTATGTTAGGAGATGATGTTAATGGCTATGATGTAATCAAAGCAATTCGTGAAAAATATCCACTTGTGCCTGTAATATTTACATCGGCAAGAGATCAGGATTTGGATCGAATTTTAGGCCTTGAGTTAGGTAGCGATGATTACATTACTAAACCTTATTCTAGTAAAGAACTTGTTCTAAGAGTTAATAATATTATAAAACGAGTATATCAAAGTAATGAAACTAAAACCTTACAATACTTAGACTATACTATAGACTTAGATAAAAGAACTGTGAATATAAAAAATAAAGATATTAAACTTACTACTTTAGAATTTGATTTACTTGTGTTATTAATTCAAAATATAAATAAAAGCTTTTCAAGAGATGATATTCTTAATGCTATATGGGGAACTGATTACTTTGGTAGTGATAGAGCGGTTGATGATTTAGTTAGAAGACTTAGAAAGAAAATGCCTTTACTTAATGTTAATACTATTTATGGATATGGATATAGATTGAGTGCATGAAAATATTTAATAAATTATCTCATCAATTATTAATATTAATAATAGTAGTTTTTCTAGCTTTCTTTTTAACCTTATCTATTATATTACCACAAGTTATTATTCCATCTGCTGAACGTAATATATATAGTTATTTAAGAGAACCTCTTGAATTTGTTCAATCAGATATTGATACTGATTTAATTACTACCGAAATTGCTTACCTATATGAAATAGATAATACAGTCGCTTATTCAGATAATATTCATGATATTATTGACTTTAAAGATGTTAGTGAAATCATGAATGCTTTTACCGATAATTACGGAAAATTTATATATAAAAATCAAATTTATTATTATTATACACTCCATAATGATGATGTTACTAAAATAGCTCTTACCAATGATACTTATATTGAAAAGACTAAACAAGATATATTAGACGCTGTCTTCCCTGTAGTAATAGTAGCTTTTCTAGTAATAGCTTTCATCCTTATACTTTGGGGAAGCTTTATAGTTAGAAAAATAGAAAAGTTAAAAGAAAAAATAGACAACATTGATAATGATCAATATGATCATAGTATATCATTTCAAATTGACGATGAAATGCGTTCATTAGAATTGGCTATTGAAGATATGCGAGTCTCTTTAAAGAACCAAGAAGAGTATCGCAATCAAATGTATCAAAATATTTCACATGATTTTAAAACACCTCTCACCGTAATAAAATCATATATAGAAGCTTATAATGATAAAATAGAAGATGCTAATACTGTAATAGATGTTATTAGTGATCAAACTGAAAAATTAGAATTAAAAGTTCATTCACTTCTTTATTTGAATAAATTAGATTATTTAAAAGAAAATAAAAATGTAGTGTATGAGTTAGTAGATGTTAAGAAAATTATTGATACTGCGATTAAAGAATTTAAGTTTAGAAGAAAAGATGTTAAATTTATTGTAAGTTATGATAAATTTAGTAAATTTTATGGTACTTATGATTACTTCGAAACTGTTATAGATAATATTCTTACTAACTTTATGCGATATGCAGACTCTACAATTAAAATAACTATTAAAAATAACCGTTTAACCTTATATAATGATGGTCCTAATATAGAAGATACTCTCCTTGAAGGAATCTTTACTCCGTTCCGAAAAGGTATTAAGGGTGAATTTGGATTAGGGCTTTCGATAGTCAAGAAAACCTTATTACTAATGAACTATGATATTAAAGTTAAAAACGAGAAAAAAGGTGTATCCTTTGTTATAAGTAAAAAGACTTCTAAATAATAGAGGTCTTTTTTTAAAAAAATATATACCTAAAATATATACATTTAAGAGATTTTATGATATTTTATTTTTAGAGGTGAGGTTGTATGGGAAAAGTATTTACTAAAAAAGAAGAAGATGTTTTCTATATCAAGGAAATTGTTGATGATTTAGCAGTTATTGAGTCGTCAAAAAGTGGAAGAAGTGGTTTGTATAATCTTATTACTAATGAAATTATTGGTAAAATTGATTATTATTTCATAGAAACTGATCCTTATCATCATAGATGTATACAGCTTAAAGATGATGGGACGTTTAATTATTATGATTTAAGGCATAAAAGATTTATTCTTTATGATTTTGAATTAGTTAAAGAAGTTGATACTAATTATTCTGTATGCGTTGTTAAGTCAAAAAAAGATAATAAGACATATTTGTTTGATCAAGAATTACGTTATAAACTTAATATAGAAGTTGATGATGCTTTAAAATACAAAATTCATTTTGAAGATTATATACTTTTAACTTTTAATGGAAAGAAAGCTTTATATGAAAAAGGAAGAGGATTACTTACTGATTTTGATTTTGATGATTTAGAAGAAAGAAGAGATATAACAATTTTTAGTAATGATAATAAAAAAAGTTTTTCTTATAATAAGAATTTATTATCTAGAAGTGAAGAATTTTTAGATATAGAAGTTGATGAAAATTATGAAGATATTATTTATTGCTATGATGGCAATTATACTAATATATTTGATTTGACTAATAAAAATTTAATACTTAAAACTAAAGAAAAAGCTAAAGCAGTGTCTTATTATTATAGTAGTAATAAATATGAGGAGTATTTGTTTATTGTTAAAGATGGAGATAAGAAAAAAATACTTAGTTCTTTAGTTAAAGATGGTTCTGAAGATATTAATGTGAAAGTTTTAATAGATGATTGTGATGACATTACTTTTGATTATGAACAATATAAATATTTTCGTAGACGAATATTTCATTTAAGTAAAAATAATCATGAAGGATTTTTTATTGGAAATAGATATCATAATAAAATAATTGAACCTGTATATGATGAAGCGAGATATTTATTTGATGATCTTTATTGTTTAACTTATAAAGGTGTTTCTGATATTGTTAGATGTTTCTATAATAAAGAGAATGAAGAAAATATTATTCATGGTTGTTCTAGTATTGAAAAAGTTGGTAAAATAGTTATATATGGTAAGAAAAGATTTTTACAGAAAGAAAAATTTGGTTTAATGCATTCAATTAAAGATTTAGAACCTAGTATTATATCTGCTAATAATGATTCTATTAAACATGTGGGTGGAGATTATTTTGAAGTAGAAAAGAATAGTAAGAAAGGGCTATATTATTTAGATAAATTAATTATTCCAAAAGAATATAAAAATATAAAGATTTCTTATCCTAGTAGATATTGTGACTTGGATGAGGCAAAATATATTCATTTTTCTTTAGAAAAAGAAAAAAGTTATTTGCTTGCTAAAAGAAAAGATAATTTAGATGAGAAAAGTGAGTGTATAGATAAATTAGGAGAATTTGTTAAGATTGAGTTTTTAGATGATTTAATCATTTGTAAAACTGATAAAGAAACGTTTATTTATGATTATTATGATGATTTATTGGGAGTGTTTCCTTTAGATATTAGCATTGAGAAAGCAGATATAGATAGAGTATATATTATTAATGGTGAATATTATTCTTATGTAGGAGATAAATTAATTAAACTATATCAAGATAATATAGAGATACATACTGCTGTTTATGATGATGAAAAATATGATTTAAAAGTTAGTTCTTCTGATAAAGAAACATTTGATAAATTTGTTAATGTTGCTTCCTTTTCTACTGTTGATAAGCTTATTGAAGAAGGTATGACATATAGAACAGCATGTGAAAATAGTATATTAGAAAAGAAATATCCATCTTTAGTATTTAAAAGAGAATTTAAAAAGACTTCTAAATAATAGAGGTCTTTTTGGTTATATTAATAATGGGTGATTAGATGAATATATTAATAACAGGTGCTAGAAGTAATATTGGTTATAGTATTGCAAAATTACTTGCTAGAAGGGGACATATTGTTTATGCAGGGTGTAAAACTAAAGAAGAGGTTAAGAGTTTATATGAGAAAATTAATTTAGAAAAGATTATTATGTTTCCTATAGAATTAGATTTAATTAAAGATAATTCTAAATTAATAGATAGTCTTGATATAGATTGTTTAGTATTACAAGCTTCTATTAGTAATGGTGGTAGTGTTTTAGAAATATCTAATAATAGATTTAATGAAGTTATTGATGTTAATATTAAGGGTAATTTTAGATTGATACAAGATTATTTAAGATATTGTTATTATAATAAAAAGTCAGGTAAAATCTTTCTTACTTCTTCTTTAGCAGCTTTTCTACCATTACCATATTTATCTACTTATACATCTAGTAAGCTTTATTTAATTAGTTTTGCTAATACCCTTAGATTAGAACTATTATATCAAGGACTTGATGTTAGTATATCCTTAATATTACCAGGAGCCTATTACACTGGCTTTAATGATTTGATGATAGAAAATAAAAAGTTAGATAATTATATAATAAAATCTAAAGCTTTAAATATGACTAAATATCAGAAGATATTTTTTAGTTTAATAGAAAAGTATAATTATAGTGATTTAGTTAAAGATGTTGTTAAAAATATAGAGAAAGATAAACCTAGTTTTATTATTAGTAGACCAATAATAGAGAAATTATTTACAAAATTATATGTAATTATTAAAAGTATTATAGTATAATATTAAAAGGTGATTTTATGCTAGAAGAGAAAATAAATCTTTATATAGAAGAAGTAAGAGAAAAAAATAAAGATAAATCTATAGATTATAATAAATTAATCGCTAAGTGTCCTTTTATTACTAATAAAAAAGAATTAGATATTGCTAAAAATAAATTAGAGGAGTTAGATAAAGATAACTTAGAGTTTTATAATCATATTATAGATTTAATTAAAGATGAAAATACTGACTTAAATAGTTTGTATCTTTTATATAAAGAATATAATGATGTGGAGTTAATAAGAGATTTACTTGCTACGGAAATATATAATAAAGAAATGGAACTTGATAGTACTAAGAAAAGTTTTAATAAAGATAGTGATTCTGTAAGTGATATAGAAAAAGAAGTTAAAGAATTAAAATCAATGGGTAATATATTAGATAACTTATCTTCGACAGTTAGTATAAATTTAGATGACTTGTTTTTAAAAATAGAAAGAGAAGAAGCTAAGAAGTTAGGTTTTGGTATGAAGGCGTTGCTTGCTATTGGTAGTTTTTTATCTTTTAAAAATAATAAAAATATCTTAGGTACAGTTCTTGCTAGTTATTTATCTTATAAAGTTATTAGTGAACTTACTTCATCTAGTAAAAATAATTATATAGATTTATGTGAAGAGTATATAACTACTTTAGAAGGATATAAAGATGATTTAGAAGACTTAGAGAAAAATTTAGTTGGTAATTTAGATAATATAGAGAGTTTAGAGAAGAATTTAAAAGATAAATATAAAGCTTATTTAGAAGAAAGAGAATTTAAAAATTTATTTAGTGTTATTGATAAGATAAAAGATAATGTTAAGAATAATTTAAAGGATGTAGATAAATCTTTAGATAATGCTAATAGAAGTATAGATGATTCTAAAGTAAAAGTTAAAAGATTGGAAGAGTAATTATGTTTAATGAATTTGTTGATGATGAGACATTTTATAATAAAGAATATTTTGATGATAAGTTTTCTAATACTTCTTATTATTTAACTTTTAGAGATTGTTCTTTTACTAATATTGATTTTAGTAATTGTGATTTAGAGAAAATAGATTTTAAAGATTGTAAGTTTAAAAATTGTGATTTTCGTAATGCTAATTTTAGTAATAATGGAATAAGGGGATTGACATTTATTAATTGTAATTTATTAGGAATAGATTTTAGTGGTAGTATACTTATAGAGTCTATTATTAGTGATTCTAATTTGGATTATAGTAATTTTTCTTTAGTTAAATTTAATAATTTTAAGTTTAATAATTGTTCACTAAAGAATGCTAGTTTTAATGAAGTTAAATTTAAGAAAATAGAATTTAATTATTGTAATTTAGAAGAAGTTGAAATTTTACATACTTCATTAGATAAAATAAAGTTAAATACATGTAATATTAATAATATTAAAGTATCTTTAGAAGATTTAAGAGGAGTTATTGTTAATATTAGAGGGGCCTTAGATTTAAGTCTTTTGTTAGGGATTAAAATAGAAGAGGATGGTTAGATGAATATATATGCTCATAGAGGATTATTTGATAATAAAAAAATAGTAGAAAATACTATTCCAGCTTTTAAGAGAGCTTTAAAAGATAATCTTAATATAGAATTTGATATTAGATTAACTAAAGATAAAAAGATTATTGTCTTTCATGATGATAATTTAAAGCGTCTTACAGGGGTTAATAAGTTAGTTAGAGATACTAATTATGAAGAGTTGAAGAGTATTAAATTATTAGGTACTGATGATACTATTCCTTTATTAGAAGATGTATTAAATTTAGTTAGTGGTAGATGTATTCTATTAATAGAGATTAAAGAGTTGTTTTCAATTATGTCTTTAAAAGAATTAAATAAATTATTATTAGATTATAATGGTAAGGTGTTATTACAGAGTTTTAATCCTTTAGTAATTAGAAGAATTAGTTTAAGTAGTCTTTCTAGGTATGATATAGGTATTTTACTTACTAATAGTTATAATGGGTTAAAGAGATATTTTTATAATTGTTATATATATAATTATTTAATTAAAAGAAAGTATTGTGATTTTGTTTCTAGTCCAATGGAGTTAGTATTTAAAGTAAAAGAGAAAACAAATAAAGAGTTATTTATTTGGACTATAAAGACTAAAGATGAATTTATTAAGTATAAAAAATATAGTAATAATTTGATATGTGAAGAGAAAGGAATTATTAAATAATAAAAACAACCTAAATGGTTGTTTTAAATATCTTAATGGTAGCGAGAGGGGGATTCGAACCCTCGACCTTTCGGGTATGAACCGAGCGCTCTAGCCAACTGAGCTATCTCGCCAAAACTGACATATCAATAATAACATGAAAAAAGATATTTGGCAATATCTTTTTTTAAATTCTATTATCATTTATGTAATCCATTGGTCTTTTATATCTATTTAATCGTTTAGTTAGAGTATTAACTATTGTAGTACTTCTTGTTGTTACTGGAAATAATTTATCAGTATAGATAGCACTTGTTTGACTATTGTAGTATTTTCTTAATTCTTTTAGTAACATCTGATTAAATAGACAGGAAATATTTGAATTATTGGTATGAAATATTTCTCTTTGACTTATATTTCTATTTAATATATAGTGTTCATTATCTAT
This sequence comes from uncultured Bacilli bacterium, assembly GCA_944363685.1. Lineage (GTDB taxonomy): Bacteria > Bacillota_I > Bacilli_A > RF39 > UBA660 > Onthousia. Next base: position 23,068 of record CALVUV010000001.1, on the reverse strand, counting down.
TAGTACTATTTTATCTTTGGTAAAAATAGTATTATCTTTTTTTAAATCATCAAGAATAATATATCTTTTACTAAGTTCTTTACTTAATATTAAAAGATTTTCTATATTTTCTATTAAATAGTCACTTGGTATTAATAATATATTTTGATAGATTGCTTTATAATATTCCATTATGTAAGCGTCTGCTTGAAATCTATTTTTATTATTTTCATATAATAATTCATCTATAGCTACTAAGTTTTCACTTTCTATTTCTTTTAAATAGTTAAAAAGGTATGTTGTTAGAAAATATTTAACTTTAAACTCTTTGTTTTTATATATTTTTATACATTGATTTTCATTATATCTATAGATATCTCCATATTCACCACTATTTATATAATTACTTAAAATGCTATCATCTATAATTATTTTTCTATTATCTATAGTAAAATACTCCATATTACCACCTAGTGATATTATAACATATTTATTCTACTGTTACAGATTTTGCTAAATTCTTTGGTTTATCTATATTTGTTCCTTTTAATAATGCAGTATAATAAGCGATCAATTGATATGGAATAATAACTAATATAGGTTTAATGAAATAACTTGCTTTAGGTATATTTATAATAGTAAAAGTATCATCTTTATAGTTTTCATCAGTTATTAAATAAATATCTGCTCCTCGTGCTAATACTTCTTTTAAATTACTAATAGTTTTAGAGTTTAGCTTAGTATTAGTAGCGCTAGATAATACTTTAGTATTTTTTTCTATTAATGAAATAGTACCGTGTTTTAATTCTCCTGCTGCATATGATTCACTATGAATATAAGATATTTCTTTTAATTTTAAAGCTCCTTCCATACTAAGATAATAGTCTAAACCTCTACCTATATAGAAAATGTCTTTTTCTTTATATATTTTTTTGGCGATTGATAAGTATGTATTCTTTTTATTTAATAGGGGAGTTACTAAATTATCTATATCTTTAAATTCATTTAATACTTCTAAAACTTTATTTTCATTAATAGTCTTATTTCTATATCCAGTTACTAAAACAAGTAATGATAGAATACTAATTTGAGCGGTATATGCTTTAGTAGATGCAACTGCTATTTCATTACCTGCTTTTGTATATAGACAAGTATCTACTAAAGAAGAGATGGTAGTTTCTTTAACGTTTATTATTCCAAGAGTAGGGTAGTTTTTACTCTTAACTAATTTTAAAGCTGATATAGTATCTGCAGTTTCTCCTGATTGAGAAATAAAGATGGTTAAAGTATCTTTAGATAGAAAGTTATTTTGATATCTATATTCACTTGCTAAATAGACATTACATCTTGTATTAGTTAATTCTTCAAAAAGATATTTTGCAACTAAACCGGCGTGATATGCAGTACCGCAACCAACAATAGATATTTCTTTATATTTAGTTAAATCAGGTAATTTTAATAAAGATCCTATACTATTTATATAAGGTTTAACAGTATTATAGATTGTTTCTTTTTGTTCCATTATTTCTTTTAACATATAATGTTTATAATGACCTTTAGAGTTATTGTTATTCTCTTCTTTATATTCTTTTATATCTTTTTTTATAATATTGTTATCTTTATCATAAATAATAATATCATTAATATTTACTTTAGCATATTCATAATCATTTAATGTATAATATTTATCTGTATATTTTGTAATAGCTCTTATATCACTAGCGATTATATTAATATTATCATTAATACCTATAACAATAGGACTTTCTTTTTTTAAACAATAGAGATTATCTACATCATTATCTATCATGATAACAATTGCATAACTACCTATGACTTTATTCATAAATTCTTTTATAACTTTATTAATATCATTAAATTTTTCATAATAGTAATTTAATAATCCAGCGGCTATTTCTGTATCAGTATCTGTTTTAAAACTATATTTTTCTTTTAAGAGAGTATTTTTCATTTCTTCATAGTTTTCTATTATTCCATTATGAACAATAGTGATATGTTTATATCTATGAGGATGAGCATTATTGCTAGTTGCTTTACCATGAGTGGCCCATCTAGTATGAGCGATACCTATATTACTTATTTCATTTTTATTTAATTTATTTTCAAGTTTATTAACTTTACCTCTAGTTTTTATAATATTAATTTTATTATTTTTAAGATAGGCAACTCCTGCTGAGTCATAACCTCTATATTCAAGATTTTTTAATCCGGTTATTAAAATGGGCAATATATTTCTATCTTTAGAAATGGCCCCAACGATTCCACACATAACTTCTCCTTCTACTTTGATATATGCTTTGTTATAATATTGATTTTATTTTTTAACATATATCTAACGACTAGTAACCGTGATAGCATCCGCCGAAGATTCGATAACTATCAACCTCGTCAACCAAAATGGTTCTGGCGCTAAGATAAATTATTACCTCCATTTAATTTATCCTTAATATTAGTTTATGTTCATTTTTATTATTTTGTCAAATTGTAAGTGTTAATAATTGTAAAATGTGTTATAATTTAGTTATGTTCACGTAGCTCAGTAGGATAGAGCGTTTCCCTCCGAAGGAAGAGGTCACAGGTTCGATTCCTGTCGTGGACACCATTAATTATTTAGGAGAATTAGTATGAATATTAAAGATGTATTAATTAAGTTAAGAAATGGGTTATTGGCTAGAGTATTCCTTATAGATAAAAAAGAAGCATTTCGCTTCTTTTTACATTGCAAATCCCATAAAGTTATATAGAATAGTTGTTAAATTATTTTCTATAGTTGTTAAATCTTCTTCTGTTAAACTATTAATATCAATGTTATTAGTAGGATTAATATTAGAAAAGTCTGCTGTATTTTCAATTATTTGTTTAGTATCAGTAACTTTTATTATATCTATGTTACTTCCATTACTAGAAAGTGCCATATTAAAGTTTGTAATTATATTATTATCAGTAGTACTACTAGTAATATCTGCAGTAATAATTGTGTTAGTCTCTTCATCTAAAATAATATTTATATTAATATTGTTATCATTAATTGTGATGGTACCTAGATTAATGTTATCACTACTTAATTCAATAGTTGTATTATCATTGTTTTTTCTTATAATACCCTTTAGAGCTTCTACATCGTTTTCTTTAATAATAATACTTTTTTCATTACCATTATTAAATTCTATATTGTAATTAGTGTCATCATTGTTTAAACCAAATTCATATGTTGTAATATTTCCTTTATCAAGATAAATACTATAACTTATATAATTGTTGTTGTTGTTATTTTTAGTTGTTTCAGTAGAAGTATCAAGATTATCTAAGTTTTCTCCAAGTATTTCTTTTGCTTTATTATCTTTCTTTAAATCATCTATAATAACCTTACTAATTTCATTAAGTCTTTTTTCATTTAATTCTAGACTTATTTTCTTTTTACCATCAACACTAGTAACTTTTATATCATCAGTTGTAACGTTATTACCAAGGCTTTCTATTATTTTATCATAAATATAATTAATGTCTTCTTTAGTTGTTTTATTCTCTTCTAAATAACTAAAAATATCACTATCTTCAATAACAATATATTTATCAAAGATATTTCTTAAAAATACATAACTGATATCTTCTGCTTGATAGAAATTAATTCCTAACATTTCTATATTATTTAATAGTAGAGAACCATCTAAATACATTCTTTTTGATTCAGTATCAAGACGATATTCATAATTGAAAATACTACTATTCAAATTGTTAATTATGACATCAGTTCCATCTTCACTGTTTCCAAGCATTGTATTAATGTTAAAGGTAGTAGAACCAGTTACAGTCTGTTTTATACTTGTAGATTCATCTTCTTTATTAAGATTAAGTGTTTCTTCTAAAGCTGTTTTTAATTCATTAAATGAAGTTATTATCCTGTTTTTGTTAGAATAATTTTGATAAATTAATATACCTCCTGCTACTAATAAACCTACCGCTATAATTATTGTTATAGTGGCGATTGCTTTTTTCTTATTCATAAATTCACTCCTCACCAATATTATTATAATTAAATTATATCTTAAAAAATTATTTTATAAAAGCAAATAATAAAAATATTTAATCATTTACATAATATGACATTTTTTTGAAAATAATATTATTGAGGTGATTTTTTTGAAAAAAAGAAAATGGTATTTAGTTTTAATAATCTCATCTATTATTCTTTTAATTCTTAGTTATAATGTTACTAGTTATTTAGATAGTTATAAAAAAGATTTGGAATTTAAAGAAAGGATTGAAAACTATAATTTTGATGAGTTATTAAAAATAAATTCTGATATAGTTGGTTATATAAAGGTAAATAATACTAATGTGAGTTATCCAATTGTAAAGGGTAGTGATAATACTTTTTATTTAAATCATTCCTATGACAAAAAAGAAAATGAGATAGGTTCTATTTTTTTAGATTATCGTAATGATTTAGAGAATTTATCTCGTAATAATATTATTTATGGACACGGGAGACTTGATAATAGTATGTTTGGTAGTTTAAATAATTTATTAGATAGTGATTGGTTAAGCAATGAAGATAATCATTATATAGAAGTTACTACTCCTGATAAGATAATGGTATTTAAGATATTTAGTGTTTATACTATTGATAAAGAAAGTTATTATATTAAAACATATTTTAGTGATAATAAGTATTTTAAAGAGTTTTTAGAGACTGTTATGAAAAGAAGTATTTATAATTTTAGTACTAATGTAAGTACAAGTGATAAAATATTAACTCTTTCTACTTGTAAAAATAATTTTGGTAAAAGAGTAGTAGTACATGCGAAGATGTTAAAAAAAGAAGAAACTAGCTAAGTTTCTCTTTTATTCTTTGTTTAATATTTTATTAAATGCATAACTTGATAGAATAGCAAATATTGATAAGAATAATATGTTTAAGATAAGTGAATCACTTGTTTCTGGGTTTTCAATAGATTCTTCAAGTTTGTTTATTTCATCAAGAGTTAGTTCTTCTCCTGAATTTAATTCGAATTCAGTATTACCGATTTTTATAACAGCATCAGTTGTATCTGCAGGTACCCATAAAGTAGGGGCATCAGCTTTTTCAGTTGTATTAATAATTTCTGCATTATCACTTATTGTTAGTTTAGGTGGAGTTGTAACTCCGCTACCTTTACCTAATTCAATACCACCAAATCCATTGCCAGAAACATCAATTTTACCTACAAAAGTAGCATTTCCACCGTTTATAAGAAGTCCTGCATTACCACCAGTTAGTTTAATGTTTTTTAAAGTAACATTACTCTTATAAACTTGTAATACATAAATTCCTCCCCAAACAGTATTATCATTACTACTACTTGATCCAAATGTTCCTACGTACTTAATTGTTTTATTATTACCATCAATAGTAACATCTCTCATTATATTAATCTTTTCTGTTGTTTCAATGTTACTTCCAAGAATAATAGTTGAGATGTTACTATCATTTAGAGCTTCTTTTAGTTCAGCTTGGTTATTTACTGTTTTACTAGTTGCAGCATTGACATTTAAAGTAGCACTTAATGTAATAGTTAAAATGAATAGTAATAGAAATTTACTGATTTTCTTCATTATTTCCCTCCTTTCCAGTATTAGTTTCTGTTATATTAAGTTAAAATATGCATGAAATTTGTCTAATTATGAGAGAAATTTAAAAAAGAAAAGAGCTTTAAGCTCTTTAGACCAGTAGTAAGACTTCCTGGTGTTGTACATAATTATTATATGTACATTATTATACTAATCAAAAAAATAAAATTTATACATTTATTTTAAAAAAATGTTATAATTAGTATGATGTTTGGAGATGATAAGATTGAAAATAGTGTTATTAGAAGAATTAAATGTAAGTGATGATTATATAAAAAAATATATTGATAAGTTAGAAGATATGGGACATACTTTTATAGCTTATAAAAAAGATTCAGATATTAATAGACAAATTGAAAGAGTTAAGGATGCAGATGTTTTGATGCTTGCTAATATGCCACTTGATAGAAGAGTAATAGAGAATGCTAACAAATTAAAATATATTGATGTTGCTTTTACAGGTGTTGATCATATTCCTGTTAGTTATGCTAAAACTAGAGGAATTGATATTAGTAATGCTTCAGATTATGCGACTGATGCTGTTTCTGAATTGTGTATAAGTTTTATGATAGAGTTACTTCGTAATATAAAAGAAAATGAAGAAAGTCTTAGAAATGGTGGTACTAAAGAAGGATTTGTTGGTAATTTATTACGTGGTAAAACTGTTGGTATAATTGGAGCAGGGAAGATTGGTAGACGTGTTGCTTATCTTTGTAAAGTATTTGGATGTAGAGTAATTGTTTATAATAGAAGTATTGTAAAAGAAGAGTTTATTGATGAACAAGTTGAATTAGATGAATTATTAAAAGAATCTGATATTGTATCATTACATTGTCCTTTAACAGATGATACTAAAGGTATGATAGGTAAAGATGAGTTATCTCTTATGAAGAATAGTGCTATTTTAATTAATACTGCAAGAGGTGCAATTGTTAATACTGATGATTTAGTTTTAGCTTTAAATAATAATATTATTAGAGGTGCTGCGATAGATGTTTATGATAAAGAACCACCACTTGATAAAGATTATCCTCTTTTAAAAGCAAAAAATGTTATTTTAACGCCTCATATGGGATTTTCTTCTTTAGAGTCTATGGAGAAAAGAGCAGATATTGTTTTTGATAATTTATTTTCCTTTTTAGATGGTAATTGGAAGAATAGAGTTTAATTTATCCATTTATCTTTAATTAAAATTTTACCTTTTCCTTCATAGTTTTCTATTTCATTATCTAAATGTTTACTAATGAAATATTCATTAAAATCAATTTCAACTAATTTATCTAAATTTTTATCATATATAATTCCTGGAATTATATGCAAATTCCATCCTTTTTCTAAATATTCAGAAAATTCTGTTATTCCATTTAAAGAACAAGTAGTAATAGTATTTTTAACTGTAGATTCAATTTTGTGAAATCCAGAAAATCTAATTAATATATCTTTTAAATCATTCATGGCTAGGGTATTTAATTGTGCAATTAACTTGTTTTTGTAGAGGGACTCATTCAATTTGATGAATGAAGAATATAATGATGTTTCTGCAGCTAAATGGCCAATAATTAATGTAATAAGATTTTTTTGATAACTTCTTTCAGGTTCTGGCCATTTAAATTCTGGGTCATTTTTTGCTTTATTATATTCTTTATCATTCATTTTTAATATGTTTTTATAACGTACAATATCATGTTCTACTTCAGGAGTAATAATAGTTGGTAGATTATATGTTAAATGTGAGTAATTTTGAAATTCACCATAAGTAATATATCCTCGTTTTAATATATTATTAATCTTGCTATAATAGCTTATATTAAGTATATTTTTATTATGCTTTAAAAAATCACATATTACATAATAAAAAGAATAAATTAGATTTCCTGTTTGATGTCCTAAGCCTGTATTATATAAATATCCATTAGGAGTTATATACCATGCATTTGGCCAATTAACTGTTTCTCCATCACTTTTAGGAGAAATTTTTATTGTTGTTTTTATTGAAAATTCATTTAATATTATTTTTATTTCTTTTTGTGTATTCAATAGAAATTCTTTATAATTTGGATAAAAGTTAATTAAATAACTAATCATTTTAGATATTTTTTCTAATGTATATTGTAAATTCCAAGATGTTAAATCTATTTTTTCTCTCAAATAATGATTTGATTCTAAATAATATTCATCTTTATCATAAAAAAAACATTCCATATTAAACCAAGTATCATATGGTAATAAATTATATGTTGGTGTATTTGTTATTAATTCCTCATTAAGGGCGATTATCAATTTATCTACTATGTTTATTTTAGGAAATAACTCACTTAATTTTTTTAATAGACTATCAGAAAAAAATATGTTTTTCATTGATAAGTCTTGTTCTTTGTCAAAAGATTTTCTAATTAAATAAGTTTTAAAAGATTTTAAGTTTTCTAATTCATGAAAATATTTATACATTGAATCACTTCCTTAATTGAATATGTTTTTTATTTTAATGTTAATTTTTTTACTTGGTTTTTAAGATGAATTTCTTCAATCGATTGATCTTGTACATTGCCTAAAGCATATTCATCCATTAAATCATAAGACTCACAGCCATTATTTATAATATTGCCATTAGCAGATATATATTGATAGTCTATTACTAGATAAGTAGTACCTTCATATTCTTTTATTTTATAGCTTTTTTGATAGTTTGTTAAATTACTTAAATCAGGTTGTTGTTTACTTAAACCATTTTCTAATGCTCTACCATATGGTAAAATGTTTTTTTCTTTTATAATATGTTTATCAATCGGTGAAAAGTAGGGTAAGTCTTTTAACTTTTCTATTACTTCTTGATTTGCTTCTTTATGAAATTGATCTTGAGAAATCATAAGAATACCAGGATAATATCCTTCACTATTGCTTTTTAATATAATATAATCTCGTAATTTATTTAGTCCATTTATTAATTCTTTACTATAAGATAAACCATTGATACTAAGCATGAAACTATAAACTATGATATCTTTTTCTATAATTTTATCAATAAAATATTCAAGCATTTCACCATTTAAGGTAGGTTCTCCACCTGAAAAAAGTAAATTACTTATACAATATATATCATTTTTCTCAAAAAATGTGTCTACAATCGCTTTAGTTAAATCTATATTTTGTGCCTCTCCTCTACAACAGTGAGCACAACTTTGATTGCATCTTCTTGTTAATTCGATTTGTAATCTAGAATAATATAATTTCATTAAAATCCCCCTTAATTTGTTTGTTATATTACGCTTTTTTTAGAGAAAAATCAAGTTATTATTGATTAAGAGCAAATTTACTCAAATCATTGACTTTATTTATATATGTAAAGATACTTTTAAAAAGAACTACTTTCAAGTTTGGAGAGTAGTTTTTCTATTTATTAGATATTAGTCATATAACTAGTAAATACTTTTCTTTTAACTTTTTCATCAATAGTTTCTTTAATACTAAATTCTTTTAATAATTTTTGTTGGATAAAAGAAATACAGTCTTTATATTTTGATCTCATCTCTTTTGATGGAATACCAGCGCATAAATACCAAATGAATTTAATGCACCAATTAATATCTACATTAAATCCATCCCTATCATCTGCTATTAAAAGACTTAAATAATTAATCATTGCTTTTTGAATTTCATCATCATTTATTTTTAGTTTTAAGACGTCATATACTGTATTAAATATTTTATTAAAATCATCTTTACTAATATTTTTTTCATAATATTGGTATAGATTTTTTAACAATGAATCATTTAAATTTCTTTCTTCATTTGTTTTACTTAATAGTTTATATATTCTGTATTCATAACTTTGTCTACTTTACTTTAGTTTTTACTTAAATCAATCGTATCTACAAAATGTCTTGTTCCTTTTTTTACTATTTTAATTTTCTTTAAATTAATTAATTGGTCTATTAAAGTTAAATAAACTAAATCACCTGCATCATTAAGGACTTCTTTTCCCATACATTCTGCAATTAAGATTGATATTTTACAAGGTGCTATTTCTTTTAAAATATTTAAAATGATATCATAGTAATCAGAATATTTTTTATTTTTGACTTTCTCGTTTTCTAACACTCTTAATTCACTATTGATTTCAACTAAGTCGTTCCACTCTTTAGCATAAGCTTTAATTTCATCTTTAGACAAAGTTTTTTCATATTTTAGTACATCATTAATTTTTCTATAATCTAAAGCATTAATACTACATAAAAATTTATTATAATCATTAGCAAAGACAACATTAATTTTATTTATTTTATCTTTTAAAAAGTTACATAGAAATAGTAAAAGCATATATTCATCATCATTTTTCTTAGAAGACCAGATTCTAATTATAGTGTCATTTGTAATATTATTTAATATTTTATTTAACAACTCAGTATAATCATAATTGTAATCTTGATAAAATCTTCTTAAAAAATAAATACGATTATTTTTTATATCTCCTATTGATAGACTCATTCCAAGTGGAAAAATTATATAGTCGTTTATGTTAGTGCTTTTGTAATAATGTTTTAAACAGCCACAAGCTGCAAAACCTTCACAAATATCAATTATTTTCATATTGTTATCACTGCCTTTTTAATTAATCTCATTATATCAAAATTTATAATATTAGACAAAATATACTTTAGCACTTTCCATGATTATAGTATAAAATAATTATAGGAGGAGTTTTTTATGTCTAGAAAAAATATTGATGACTTAGATAACTTAATTGGTAATACACCAATGGTTAAGATAAAATATCGTTATCAGGATAGGGAAGGTTATATTTATGCTAAATTAGAGTATTACAATTATACAGGTAGTATTAAAGATCGTCTCGCTTATCATATAATAGAAAAGTCAAAGGAAGAAAAAATATTGAAAGAAAACCAAGCAATTGTAGAAGCGACAAGTGGTAATACAGGTATTTCTTTTGCAGCATTAGGAGCTTATTTTTCTCATCCAGTTCATATATTTATGCCTGATTGGGTGAGTGAAGAGAGAATAAAGATAATGAGACTTTATGGTGCTAATGTATATTTAGTTAGTAAGGAAGAAGGAGGATTTAAGGAAGCGATTAAAAGAAGTGAAGAATTTGCTTCTAAAATAAATGGATTTTTGCCAAGACAATTTGAAAATACATTAAATATAGAAACTCATTATCTAACTACTGCTAAAGAAATATTAAATGAGGTTAATGAAATAGATACCTTTGTTAGTGGTATAGGAACAGGTGGAACTTTAATGGGAGTTGCTAAAAGATTAAAAGAGTATAATAAAAATATTAAAATTATTGTTTTAGAGCCTGATAAAATGCCTCTTTTAAGTGGTGGGAAAATTATAGGTGTGCATAAGATTGAAGGAATAGGGGATGAGTTTATTCCTAAACTTGTTGACTTTAATTTGATAGATAAAGTTATTAGTATTAATGATTTGGATGCTATTAATATGAGTAGAATTTTAGCAAGTAAATTAGGGCTTGGAGTAGGTATTTCTTCCGGGGCAAACTTTTTAGCAAGCGTGTTAAGTGGTGGAAAGAATGTAGTAACTGTATTTCCAGATGATTTAAAGAAATATCTATCTACCGATTTATCAAAAGATATAGATAATAACAAAGAGCTTTTGTCTAATAAAATAGAATTACTAGGTTTAGAAGTAGTTAGTTTATCTCATAAAAAGAAAAAACATCTTAATAAATAAAATTGAATTTTTTACTATTTTATGCTATAATAAAGCCACTTGTAGAGGTGGTAATATATATGAATGGTATGGATTATGTTGGTTTAGCCGATGTATTAGAAAAAAAAGAATGCATTGTTGATGGAAAAAAGCAAATATATTATGAAAAATTGGAACCTTGTGTTGGTTTTTGGTACGATTTTGGTAACTCTGGAAGAAATTTTATTGTTTTAAACGGAAAATTAGCTGGAGAAACACTAGATTCTAATTCTATTTATGAATGTGCTGGTTTTAAAACTTTTGATGTTCTTTGTGCTGAAAATAATCATGTATATAATTATGATAAATTTGTAAGTGAATATCGAGAATACATTGGTGACTATTATGCTCTTGATTTTAATAATACTTTCACAAGAATAACTAATCAAGAATTGTTAGAAAAAATACGCGGTAATGCTAAAGAGTATGATGATACAATTTTAAATAACAATACTGATATATCTCAAATGTATTCTGCGATTAAAAAAACAATTATTTCACAAGATGAACAAATTATGCAAATATTAACATCACTTTTTAAAAATCAAAAAGTTATAAATTTATCTCTTGGACTTGATATGATAGCAAAATTAAAAGAAAATATTATTGTGTATGGTTCTACAGGAACAGGTAAAACTGAAATTTTAAAAAGAATTGCTAATATATATAAAATCCCTATAGTTATTGAAGATGCAACATCTCTTTCTGAAACAGGTTATGTTGGAAGAGATATTAAAGATATGTTAGAAAATTTATATTTAGCTGCTGGAAAAGATATGGAAAAAGCAGAAAAAGGTATTTTAGTTATTGATGAATTTGATAAATTAGCAGAAAAAGATAATAATTCTCGTGATCATATATCAAGAATTGGCGTTCAAAGATCATTATTGAAATTATTAGATGGTTCAACATTTTATTTTGAAGATAAAAAATTTGATACATCAAGACTTTCAGTTGTTGCCCTAGGGGCATTTACAGGAATAGTAGACAATGATGATTACTCAAATGTATCACCAACAGATTTTGTAAATTATGGAATAATGCGAGAGTTAATGGGGAGATTTTCGAAAATGGTTGCTATGAACTCTTTATCAAAAGAAGATATCAAGAAAATCTTAATAGAATCTAACTTTAGTCCTTTAAATACTTATAGATTATTATTTGAATCTATGAATATAGATTTTTCATACGATGAAGATTTTATCGATTACATCGCAGAAAAAGCAGTTGCGTTAAAAAGTGGTGCTAGAAGCCTGAAAACAGTTTTTGATGATACTATTAGTAGTGCAATGTTTAGAATTTTTGCAGGAGAATACTCTGCTATAAATTTAATAAAACCAAATAATGAAGAAAGACCATATGTATTAAAAAAAACTAGATAGTATTTCTAATTAATATTTATTACTGTTCGAAGAAAGTTCGAGTAACAATCAATCTGGTGCCGTTAGGTAAGAAGTAGAAGAACTTCTTGGACAAAAAAAGTTAGTAATAACTATTAACTAATAAAAGTATAGTGTTACATATAGCAAAAATCAATGTTTCTATTTAAATTTTGATTATAATGTAATATAATTAATATAGTTTTTATTTTTAAAGAAATGGGTATGCTATATGCATTTTTATGAATTGATAAAGAGATTAACTGAAGATAAAAAAACTATTATCTATGTTGATATGGATGGTGTAATTGCTTCTTATGATTTTGGAAAACCACTTGATTTTGTAAATAAAAGACCTTTAACTACAAATATTGAAACATTAAGTCAATTATGCAATTTGAAAAATGTTGAACTACATATATTATCGGTTTGTAGATTTAATAATGAAGTAAGCGAAAAAAATGAGTGGTTAAATAAATATGCACCTTTCTTTGAAAAAGATAAAAGAACTATTATTCCAAAAGAAAGTTATCCACATTATTCATCAAAAGAATTAAAATTGAATTATTTAAAATCTTTAAAAAATGATGAACAAATTATTTTTATTGATGATGACAATGAAACATTGAGAACTGTTCATGATGGTTTGAAAAACATAATATTATGTCAAGATTCTGAATTAATAGATTAAAGGGAGAAATATATATGTTAAGTTATGAAGGAATATTTTTTGAAGCAGATATGGTCGATTTGATACATTCGTTAGAAACAGAAAAATTAGCTAGAGTTGATGATGAAATACATTGTACTTTTAAATATCACCCAACAACTGATGAGATTTTTAATGATATAGTAGGAAAAACATTTGAAGTATATCTTATAGGTTATGGTAATGATGGACAAAATAGTGGATTTGAAATAACATTTCCTGATGAATTGAAAGATTATTATATAAATTATGATGAACAAAATCCATCTGTTTTAAAAACACCTCATATTACTGCATCACTTGCTGAAGGAGCGAAAGCCTCAAATACAAAAAATCTTGATTTTAAACCTTTAGAGAAACCTGTTAAGTTAGTTGGAAGATTTGGTTATTGGATTAAAGATGAAAATGAAGAATACTTATCTTATGAACCATATTCTAAGGGTAAAACAAGATAATATTTTAATACACATGATTGTTGTTTTTTGCCAATGTGCGAGTATGTTTCTAAATTTTCAAAAGTTTAATATAAAAAAAGAATACGAATAATTAAAGTAGTCGTATTCTTTTTCTAATATTTTTGTATTCTTCACTGAGAAAAGGATAATAACATGTTATTTTGCTTTTTTATAAGAATAACCTCCAGCCTTAGCAGTCCATTTTTCTAGAATATCTTCATCTTTTTTTATTGTAGCTTCTAATTCTGATTTATAATAAGAAAATACTCTTTTAATCCTGCTTGATTTAGAAAATTTATTTTCATTTTGTAGTACAATACTAGATATAAAAGTTTGCATCATACAATATTTTTCTCTATATATTTTTGCTATAAAGGATGCATCATCATATGGTTCAGTAAATTCACTATTATTTTGATGTTGCCCAAAATAGTTATCAACCATATAATAAAATCTCTCTTTAAATATATTTTGCCTTATATTTTCAATTGTGGCTAATATTGCATATTCAAAACTGTTTTCTTCACCAACTGATATTATACCTGTAATATCATTAACAAAATCTGTTCTTTTTTTAGCACAGCTCTCACAGTAGCCACAATTAACACTATTATAATCATGACAAGTGGCAAGTGCAGAACATCCACAAACACATCTATCAGAATGCCTTTCTACATCATAAACCATATCTGGACTATGTGGTACAAACATTTTTACTCCCCCCCTAAAAAGTCTAAAAATTATATTATTTTAAATAATAAAACTCAAACTAATCAACTATTATGAAAAATTGAAAAGTATAAGTTTGATATCAAAATCTGGTGCGAGTAAGAAAGTTATTTCAAACTTTTTTTCGCTAAAGTAAGTAATCAATACAAAATTTGTATCAATTTCTTAATATAATTATAACACTTATTTATATTTTATCAATGTCTATTCCACGGTTACTAAAAGTTTTTTTAACTTTTTGCATATCTCTATATCTTCCATATTTAATTTCTTCCTCATAATCTTCAAAATCAACATTATCTTTATTTTTAGAAATTTCTTTTTCAATATCATATGGAATATTAACAAATTCATAGGAAAAAACATCATAATCTCTAGAATTCATTTTACCTTTTATTATAAAATAATTTGCATTAACGGTGTTTTTAATATTTGCATCCTTTTCTTCATTTCTAAATACATCAATAGAATTTCCAACAGAACCAACATTAATTAAGACTCTATTATATAATTTTTGCATATATTGCATATGAGAATGTCCATATAAAACTATATCTGCTTTTTCTTGTGTTATTGTATTTTCACTTGGTAAAAAAATACTATATAAATTTTCAATTTTATCAATATTCCCTACATGAATATCTATTCCATTTGGATGGGCATGAAGCATTCTTACTAATCGTCCACTAATATACATTTCATAACAAAATGGTAATGATTGTAAATAAGATAATTCTTCATTACTAAATTTTTCTCTTATCCAATTCCTTCTTATTTGACTAGATTGTGGTAATTCACTAATATCTATGTCATTTCTAGAATAATAATCTTCACAATTTCCCTTTATAATAACGCTACATCTTTTTTTTACTAATTCTAAGCATTCATGCATATTAGTTCCTTTAGCAATTATATCGCCTAGACAAATTATTTGGTTAATATTTCTTTTATCTATATCTTCTAAGACTTTTTGTAATGCTTCTAAGTTACCATGTATGTCTGAAATAATAGCAATTTCTTCCATCTATATCCATCCCTTCTACAATTTACTAAACTTATTAAACCATCTAACATATATTTTACCATATTTTTATCAATTATCTTTCAAAATCATCACTTTTATCATTATTTTTGTTATTTTGTATCATCTCAATGTCATTGTCATCAAGTATATCTTCATCATATAAATCGTTTATAAAGTCATCATATTTATCATTAGAAAAGAATTTGTTTTGTAAAAATTCTATAAACTTTTTCCATAACTTTTTAAAGTAGTCAACTATATTTTGAAGTTCTGATACCTTGTCTTCTAACTCATCAATAGTTTCGTTAGCATCATTTAAATCATATTCTAATTCTTCAATTCTATCATCACGAGTTTTAATTTTCTTTTTTAAATTTATAACTTCATTAGAATGTTCTCTTAAATCATCTTCATATTTTTGTAAGACTATATTTATATCATTTGCATCTCTTAAATTAGAAGTAGTATCATTGGTTTGTTCTATATATTTTTTGATTTTATCTACATCTTCATTTGAAATAGTGTAATTACTTTTATTCATAATAGTAGGTTTTAAATTATCAATAATACCATTAATCTCATTAGATTTATTTTGTAATTCATCTGCTTTACTATTTAATTCTTTTAGTTGTTTTTTGTATTTTTCTTGTTCTTGTTTGAAATTTTTATATTCATTCATATTTGCAACATTAATATCAACATTTCTACCTTCTTCTTTTATTTTAAGAGTATAGTTTAAATGATAAATTCTATTGAACGAATTAATACAATATTCTCTCATTTTATCTTGAATATTGACTAAACTTATTTTATTAAAGACATCGGATTTACCAACTTGTTTTTCCATACCATTTTTCATTCTATCTTTAAAAGGCACTCCAACAATATGTAAATGTGGACTAGATTCATCAAAATGAATGGTGGCATTTGCTATTTTAAAGTTAGGTACAACTTCTTCTAAATCTGCTATTTGTTCTCTAAAAACTTCTATCATTTTATGCTTAAATTTATCATCTTTATCAACCCAAAAATCCATGTCGCCAAGTTCAATGATAATCTCACAAGCAAGATCTCTTTTATTATCATTTGAGATATGATTAAAATAGTTTTCTATCTTTCTATCATTTCTAGTTTGTTTTTCGTTGTATTTAATTCTTGCATTTTCAAACAATTCTAGATACAAATTTTTAGTATCTTCTACAATAGATGAAGTACCTCTAATCGTGTAGATTAATTCTTTATCATCATCATATTTTCGTAAATTATGTTTATCAACTTTTGATAATTGCTGATGATTTTGTATTGCATTATTAGATAGAGAAGTAGTTCCAGTTTCAGTATTTTTTACACTTCTTCTTGCTTTCTTTGATTTATTTTTATCATTACTTAAATGTAACGAATAAGATAATTCTTCCTTATCATCCATATTTTTATAACCGCCTTT
The DNA here is from genome assembly GCA_944363685.1 of uncultured Bacilli bacterium. Taxonomy (GTDB): domain Bacteria; phylum Bacillota_I; class Bacilli_A; order RF39; family UBA660; genus Onthousia. The sequence continues at coordinate 5,988 of CALVUV010000001.1, read as the reverse complement.
ATAAACAAGAGTCCTACTATTTATAGTAGGGTAATTTTGGTTTGTCAAAATCTCTAACCCCCTATATATTTTGACATTGCACGTTGTTTATATCAAAATATGGGGGCTAAGGTTTAGGCAACCTTAGAATCCACCTGTCTTATTTCGTAATATTCCAAAACTTCGTAATGGAATAAAACTACATAAGACTTTTAAACAATCTATCGCTAATTTCATTTGCTTTGCAAACAAAACTTACCACGATTGTTATAACTTTTTTAGAAAAAGTTAACAAAAATCTTCTTCATTAACATTATCTGGTATTGTTTCAAACACATCTCTAATATTAACTTTTATATCATTAGGATTGTTCTTTGTAGCAAACATTCCCATTGATACATAATCTTTATTGCCATTATTATTTTCTTGTAATGGGAATATTCTAATTGGCACTTCATTTTTTTGAAGTGGAAACATATCTAATTTTTCAGTTTCTTTATAAAGTGTACCTTTGTAAAAATTTACTTCATAATATTCGTTTAATCTACATAAATGTTGCAATACATCCTTTATAGGTAAGTACTCACTATATCTAACAACATTATCTACACATATACCATTAAAGTCATAAGTAAGTGGTCTTTGCTTATCAATATATCCTTGCTTATATAATTCTTCAAAATCACTATAAAAGGTACTTCTAAAATTAACTTGTTTAATTTCGTAATTATTATCTTTCATTTCAAGGTCAACATCATCAATATATCTCATAACTATATCTGCTTTAGTTGCCCTATCAAGTAAGTCCCAGTTTTCATTAAAAGCATAATAGGAAATAGGGAGTTTTACTTTATTAATAAAGTCCATATCTCTTTTTAATAGAATATCATTGATAGTAAAGTTTAATTGTTCTGCTTGTTCGTTTTCTAATAGTTTTGAATTGATAAGTTCGACTTGTTCTTCAATTATTTTAGTTTCTTCTTTAAATTCTTCTTCTGTAAATAGGGAATCAATATATGCTTTTTTGATTCTTTCTTTTTTATTATTTAGTTTTTTTAGTTCTTTACTTAATTCTTCTTTTGGATTATCTATTTTAGATTTTAATACTGGTAGAAAAAATTCATTAACAACATTATCATATTCTAAAATATCAGCAAGTAATGTTTTAACTGCATCTTCTATTTTTGTTTCTTTAATTGTTATTTTACAAACATTACATTGATAGTAATAATATACTTTACCATTTTTCTTTCTTGTTGCATTGCCACCTAATATCCTTCCACATTTAGGACATCTTAACTTTTGTAAGAATAAGTATTCTTTATCTCGTTTATAATTTCTAGAGTTTTTTCTCTTTTGTACTTGGCATTCTTCCCATAATTCTTTAGATACTAATGGTTCTACAACATTTTTATAATAAGTAGCATGATTTGTCTTTTTGCCATGCACATAATCTCCTTTATAAATCTCATTTTCGAGTATTCTTAAAATTGTACTATCACACCAATTTGTTTTTCCAAATACCTTTTCATTATTATAAATATTAGTAATAGTTTGATAGGAATTACCCTCAAAATATAAATTAAATATTCTTATTACTTCATCTTTTGTAAGTGGATCTATAACAAGTTTTTTATTTACATGTTTATAGCCAAATGGGGCTTTGTTTGGAATATTTCCAACTTTTATTGCGCCTGCCAAACCTATTTTAGTTCTCTCACTTGTTCTTTCTATTTCATTTTGTGATACTGTTGTAAGTAGTCTTGCAACCATTCTGCCATTTGCATTAGTAGTATTTATATCATCATTTGCACAATCTAGGTAAGCATTATTTTCTTCTAAAAATTTCATTATGTTTTCCCAGTCATAAACACTTCTTGTAAGTCTATCTAGTTTTAAAACTACAATAGTATTACATTTTTTATTTTTAATATCTTCTTTTAATTCTTCAAATGCTGGTCGTTTATTTCCGGTTTTTGCACTTATTCCAGCATCTTTATAAACTTTATAAATCTCATAACCTTTATATTCACACATAGCACGAAGTCTTTTTTCTTGCTCTGGCAAACTAAAACCCTCTCTGGCTTGATCTTCAGTACTAACCCTTATGTATATTCCAGCAATTTTCTTTTCTTCATTCATAAACTTTAATCCTTTCTTATTTTTCATCAAAAAAAGAGGCGACAAAGACACTAGGTTTTATGTCTTTGCACCTCTATTTCTTCTTAATTAAATATAGTTTTTTATTTTCTTCACTAATTGTTTCATATGATAATTTATAACCATCTGACTGATTCATTAATTGGTGGAACACATATACTAATCTTTGATCGCCATAATCTATTTGTGGATACATTTCTGTGATAAATCCAAAATATAAATCTTTGAAATTTAAACTATTCTTAATAGCATTATAGATTTCATTAGTTTTTGCCTCTAATGTATCCTCCAAAAAGATAACAGTTCCAAATTCATCAATAGTTGGTGCACCATAACTATGTTTTGGATACAATCTTTTTACTGGTGAATATAAAAAATGATTATCATTATAAATTGATTTAGGAACCAAAATTTCACTATCTTCCAAATAACCATATGCTCCATCAATACCATACTCATCTAATTCTGAATAAACTACTTTATTAGATAATAAATATGGATTATACTCTGTTAAATTTTTTGATAATGATAGTGGTGCCGATTGTAATAATTCTAATATTCTTTCATAATTGTTAGGATTAAATCCCTCTGATATCATATATTTTAACATTAATAAAGAATCTTTCTTTTCCATAATATCCCCCTTAAATTGAGGATTACTATATCATAAAAACCTATAGGTGTCAATTTTTTCTGATGCAAAATCAAGACATAATTCCCATTTTTTGCCTATTTAAAGGTGATTTTAGAAGAAGTTGGTATATTTATATATAATTAGTTTATTTGTTTTATATAGGTCTCTAAATCTGATAATTTAATGTTTTTAGATAAATTTTCAACAAATATTTCATTAGAATAATTAAATGCTAGAAATGTAATACCTTTAATAATTATTCTATGAGGTTCAATATAATTTAAATTTGTTTTATTAATTTTTCTTATATTACCATTAATAATAATTGGAGTAGTATTACAAAAACTACATATAAATTCAATTTTTTTCTTTAATTCGTTATCAATTTCCAATTTTTCCTTTATAATATTTACCATTTAAACCTGTCCTTTCTTTCTTAAACACTAAAAAAGTACCAACTTCCTTAGAAATTGATACTTGTATATTTAAGCCCTTAACTATAAAAGTTCGGACAGATTGCTTACTGGTGCCGGAAGTAAGAATTGAACTTACCTCTGATCCTTACCAAGGATCTGTTTTACCACTAAACTATACCGGCATCTACAACTAGATTTTAGCATAGTTCCCTTACATAATCAATAAACTTTTTTTGACTTAATTCTTAAATATGATATGATAGTATTAATTAAGGAGTGATAATATGCTAGCTTTTACAAAAAGTAGTGAAGATAATATTAATGAAGAAAGGATTGTTAATCAGATAAGAGGATTAGGTATTGATATGATTCATGAAGCGAATAGTGGGCATCCTGGTATTGTTCTAGGGGCTGCTTCCATTATTTATACTATTTATGCTCATCATTTAAGATTTTCTAAAGATAACTCTAACTTTTTTAATAGGGATAGGTTTGTTATGAGCGCAGGACATGGGTCTGCTTTACTTTATGCAACTCTTGCAATGGCTGGATTTAATATAGAACTAGATGATTTAAAGAACTTTAGAAAAATAGATTCTATTACCCCAGGTCATCCTGAATATGGTGTTACACCTGGAGTTGATGCGACAACTGGTCCTTTAGGTCAAGGAGTTGCCATGGCTGTTGGTATGGCTATCGCTGAAAAACATACAGAAGCTTTAATTAATGATAAGAAAAATAATATTATTGACTATAAAGTATATTGTTTATGTGGCGATGGAGATTTAATGGAAGGGGTTAGTTATGAAGCCTTATCACTTGCAGGTAATCTTAAACTTAATAACTTAATACTTTTATATGACTCTAATCATGTATGTCTTGATAGTGATACTAAGAAAACATTTACTGATGATATAGAATCTAGATTTAAGGCTATGGGATTTAATGTTAGTACTGTTAGTGATGATATTAAAGAGATTGATAAAGCAATTAAAGATGCTAAGAATAGTGATTTGCCTAGTTTAATTCAAGTAAAGACAACAATAGGAAAATATTCTCGTAATGCTGGTAAAAATATAGTTCATGGTAAACCACTAGATGATGAAGATATTACTAGTATTAAGAATGAGTTAGGATTAAGAGATATACCATTTACAATATCTAATGAAGCTTTAGAAGATTTTCAAAAGCTTATAGATGATAGATGTAGTAATTTAGAAGATGAATTTAATGAAAAATATAATAATCTTGATGATAAGACTAAAGAGTTATTAGATTCAATAATTTCTAATGATAAAAAGATAGAATTAACTAGTCTAGATTATGCTTATCCAGAAGAAAGAGTTGAATCGTTGAGAAAAGCTAGTAGTAAAGTGTTAAATTCTCTTGCTAACTCTAGTAAATTAATATTTGGAGGAGCAGCAGATCTATCTAGTTCAACTCTAACATATCTAACAGATAAAGGAGACTTTTCTTCAGATGATTATAACGGTAGAAATATCTTCTTTGGCGTAAGAGAAGCAGCTATGGCATCTATTGCTAATGGTCTTGCATTATCAGGTTATCGTCCTTTTGTATCTACTTATTTAACCTTTAGTGACTATTTAAAACCTGCTTTAAGATTATCTTGTCTTATGAATTTACCAGTTACTTATATCTTTACTCATGATTCAATTACTGTAGGAGAGGATGGACCAACTCATCAAGCGGTTGAACAATTAGTAGGACTTAGGGCAACACCTAATTTGGATGTATTTAGACCGAGTGATAGTAATGAAGTTATTGGTACTTATAAAACTATTTTTGAGAATAATAAACCTGCTTGTATTATTTTAGGACGTAATCAGACTAAAATAAGAGAAACATCTTCTGTTCCTAATGTAGCTAAGGGAGCTTATGTTATAAAACAAGAAGAAAGAAAACTAGATGGTGTTATTATTGCAACAGGAGAAGAAGTAGATCTTGCTTTTCTAGTAGTTAATGCTTTATTTGAAAAAGGTTATGACTTTAGAATAGTATCAATGCCAAGTATTGAGAGATTTAACCTATTAAGTGATGAAGAAAAAGAAGAATTACTACCTATTGGTATAAAGAAATTTATAATAGAAAAATCATCTGCTTATTCATGGTATCGCTTTGCTTATAATGATAATTATTTGTTTACAGTAGATAATTTTGGTGCTAGTGGATCTTGTGATGATATAAATGCTAAGTATCATTTTACTAGTGAAGAAATTGCTTTAAAAATAGAAGAGATAATTAAATAATTCGACAAATTTTTCTAAACTTTCTTGTTATAGTTAAGATGGTGATTATAATGAGAGAGTTTTTTATTTTTGAACTTAAAGATGAATTTAAGAATCTATATATGGATAAACCTAGTATACTATATAATATCTTTGAACAGATTTATACTTTAAAAAAAGAAGAATTAAATTATGGATATAGTCTTTTTAGACAATTAACTAAGAAAATAGATAAAGATAAGACAGATAGATATTTATTTGTTAAATATCATCAGAGTATACCTTATAGTAAGAAAAAAGAGACACATTACTATAATAATCCTGCTCATGATGAGATCAGTACTTTAGTGGTAAAACGTGCTTATATGCTAGTTAGAACTAATTATTATGACTGTTTCTTTTTAGATGTTTTGAATAGTATTAATAATACTTATTTTGCTGTTGATTTTAAAAATCAAGATTATTTCTTTTTAGAAAGTAAGAAAATTCTTGTTTAATTTTCTAATTTAAGGTAATATATTGTTGTAAGGAGAGTGTTATTATGTTACACGAT